>CAZAMZ010000192.1:0-3599 GCA_964486375.1 uncultured Synergistaceae bacterium
GTTCCGTACATCATGGTCTTAAGCCCGTAGGTACCGGGGGCGTTGGTTCGAAACATCTTGCCGATAAATCCTTTGCGGAAGACGCGCCGTATCGCCTTGCCCGAGTTGTCGGGTCCGAAAGAGAAGAAGAACGAAGCTTCGACACCAAGCCTGCCGAACAGGTCAAGCAGCTTCGGGACTCCCTCCAGATAACCTTTTAAAGTGTCAACGTCGACCTTGAGCGCAAGTACCTTTTCATTCACCTGATATCATCTCCCTGGGCAATTGTAGCAGGGCTGGACTTGCTTCTCACTCTGAATTCTCACTTCTCACAAGGTGCCCAGACGGAGCGACAGGGCGCGCCCCTTGTAAAACTGCCTCGAGACCAGGTCCTTCGGCTTGTCTGGAGGATTCGCCCTTGATCCTGTCTTTTCTGCCGCCTGCTGCCTGAGGCCTGACGCCTTGTTTCATGTTTTCCTCCCCGTGCTCTACCTGACGCTGGCGGAGCGCCAGCGTCAGGCACGTGGTCTGTGGTGCAAAGGTCTTGTTTTTGTCATGCCCCTGCTCTTTCGGTTTCCGAGTTACGAATCACGAGTTACGAACCACGTTTCCTCCCTCCCTTGCCCTTCCCTGATATCTGATATATCATATATCTGATGAAAAGGGAGGCTCGAAATGACACCGGATTGTCCGTTCAACATGGTTTCTCTCAGGCAGCAGGTTTACGACTATCTCAGAAGCCAGATGAACCGGGGCGAACTACGCCCGGGCAGCGTAATAAATCTTGGCGAGATGAGTGCTCGTTTCGGCATCAGCCGTACCCCGCTGAGGGAGGCGCTGCTGCAACTCGAGAGCGAGGGTTTTGTGACCATATTCCCCAGAAAGGGAATAATCGTTAACCCCCTCACCGAGGACGACATCCGGCACGCCTACGAGATCATAGGAGCCCTTGAGGCCTCGGTCGTCCTTAACGAAAGTTTCAGGATAAACCCTTCCGGGATAAACGAGATGCGCAGGCTCAACCGGCATATGCGCGAAGCCCTGGACCGTGACGATTTCGATACTTTTTACAGTCACAACATTGCCTTTCACAACGTTTACCTTGACCTTTCAGAGAACCGGGGTCTTGTGCGAACGGTGATGACCCTCAAGCAGAGGCTTTACGACTTCCCAAGGCGCAAAGGCTTCGTAAAGGAGTGGGAGATGACCTCAACAGGAGAGCATGAGCGTTTCATCGAACTCCTTGAGACGGGGGATGCAAGGTCGGCTTCGGACTATATGCGGGACGTTCACTGGTCTTTCGACGTCCAGAGACCATGGATTCACAGGTATTACAGAGAACTCGAGAAGGAAAAGACCCTTGAGGCAAGAAGTGCGGAGGTCATGGGATGAGCGGCGATACCAGTGGCATCATCTTCGACATAAAGCGCTATTCAATACACGACGGGCCCGGCATCAGGACCACCATATTCCTGAAAGGATGCCCCCTTTCCTGCTGGTGGTGCCATAATCCCGAGAGCCAGTCAGCATTTACCGAGGTCCTCTACCGCCCCGACCGCTGCATAGGATGCGGGGCCTGTGAGGCGGCATGCCCTGCAGGGGCGATCTCGCTGACGCAGCGAGGTTACGTTGCAGACCCCGACCGCTGCACGGGCTGCGGTGAGTGTGCCCGAGTATGCCCTTCCGAGGCAAGGGAGATGATAGGCAGGAAGGTTGGCATCGAAGAGATCCTTAAGGAGATAGAGAAGGATGTCCTCTTTTTCGACGAGTCCGGTGGAGGTGTCACCTTTTCCGGCGGGGAGCCCCTTTCGCAGCCAGGTTTCCTGTTGGAGGCACTCAAGGCATGCTGCCGGAGAGATATCCACACCGCTGTAGACACCTGCGGGTTCGCCCCGGGTAAGGTTTTTGAGGAGGTCGCCCCTTTTACCCGGCTTTTCCTTTTCGATCTCAAGATAATGGACCCTGAACTCCACAGGAACTGCATCGGCGTTTCAAATGACCTGATACTGTCAAACCTTGCATGGCTCTCGGCTCAGGGGGCTGAAATAGTTGTCAGGATACCTGTGATCCCCGGCATAAACGACACGGCAGACAACATGGAGGCGACTGGCAGATTCCTTTCAGGCCTAGCTTCAAGACCTGAAGTGAACCTGCTCCCCTACCATTCTGCAGCCGTAGAAAAATACCGCAGGTTCGGCATTCCCTACCGCATGGCTGATATTTCCGCCCCTTCAGGGGAGCGGATGAAAGAACTTTCCGACCAGCTTGCCCGCTTCGGGCTGGCCGTGTCAACAGGAGGATGAGAACAAGATGAATGAAAGGATCGAAAGGCTCCGGAAAGAAAGTTTCGAGGCACCGGTGACCCTGGATCATGAGAGGGCCGAGATAGTCACCGATTTCTATGTCGAAAACTTTGGCAAGTACTCCGTGCCCGTGACCCGGGCTCTTGCCTTCAAAGCCCTGTGCGAGATAAAAAGCATATACATAGGCAAGGATGAACTGGTGGTAGGGGAGAGAGGGCCCTTCCCCAAATGTGTCTCCACATACCCTGAACTCAACTGCCACTCCCTGGAAGACCTGGAGATACTGGACTCAAGGGAAAAGAACCCTTACAAGGTCTCCGACAAGTGCAAGCAGGTTTACAGCGACAAGGTGATCCCTTACTGGCGGGGCAGAACGATGCGCGACAGGATCTTCGCCGATATCGGCAAGGAATGGAAAGAGACCTACGCGGCCGGTTATTTCACCGAGTTCATGGAGCAGAGGGCCCCGGGGCATACCACCCTGGACGGCAAGTTCTACTCGAAAGGTATGGAGGATTTCAAGAAAGAAATAGCGGAAGCCCTTTCCTCCCTGGATTTCAAGAACGACCCCGAGGCCACGAAAAAGCGCGAACAGCTCAAGGCCATGGACATCACTTGCGACGCTGTGATCATCTTTGCCGAAAGACATGCCGTACTGGCCACGGAAATGGCAGGCAAAGAGAGCGACCCCGTGCGTAAAAAGGAACTTCAGAAGATAGCCTCCAACTGCATGAATGTACCGCGCCGCGCCCCCAGGGACTTCTGGGAAGCCCTGCAGATGTACTGGTTCATGCACCTGGGGACCATCACGGAGCTTAACGGCTGGGATGCAATGAACCCGGGGCATCTTGACCGCTACTTCGACCCCTTCTACCAGGATGAACTAAAGGCCGGCACCATTACGCCTGAAGGGGCGAAGGAACTTCTGGGCGCATTCTGGATCAAGTTCAACAACCACCCGGCCCCCCCAAAGGTAGGGGTTACCGCCGCCGAGAGCGGTACCTACAATGACTTTACCAACATCAACCTGGGCGGTCTGCTGAAAGACGGCACTGACGGGGTCAACGAGATCTCCTACATGATGCTTGAGATACTGGACGAGATACACCTTCTCCAGCCCCAGGCAAATATCCAGCTAAGCCGCAAGAATCCCGACAGGTTCCTCAAGGCTGCCCTGAGGGTCATAAGAAAGGGTTACGGCTACCCCTCGGTGTTCAATGCCGATACGGTCATTGAGCAGATGATCCGCGCCGGCAAGACCGTCGAGGATGCCCGCGAAGGGGGCACCAGCGGCTGTGTCGAGACCGGTGCCTTCGG
>CAZAMZ010000193.1:0-3562 GCA_964486375.1 uncultured Synergistaceae bacterium
CTCGGGCCCGGTTCGTAGTGTCCGTGGAAGACGCTTCCCACGACGCTCTCGTGATCGAAGATCTCCCCCGGTTTCAGAAGCCCCCTGGCTGCCAGGAGGGCCATCTTTGCGCAGGTCCCCGTCCCGCAGGGAGAGCGGTCCACGTTGCTTTCGCCAAAGATCACGCAGTTTTTTGTCGGTTTCCCGGGCCGCTCAAGGGCGAACTCCGTAAGCCCTATGTAGTTCAGGTGTTTCTCCGTGGGGTGTTGTACTTTCACGGTGCGGTTCGCCTCATGGAGGATCTCAAGTCCCAGCCTGAGCAGTTCCGGGACCTCCTCCCTTTCCAGGGTCAGACCCAGTTCTTCGGCATGTACGATGGCGAAGAAGTTCCCGCCGAAGGCTATGTCCATGTGGATCTTTTTGCCCCCCCTTGAAGGGATGGCGAGTTCCACGTCCCGCCTGAAGACAAATGCCGGAACGTTGGCAAGGGTCACGTCCCCGACCTTTCCCTCCTTGACCTCGACCCTCAGTTTTATCTGACCTGCCGGAGTATCCAGAACCACTTCCGTGTAAGGTTCGGTCCGCGGGACCATCCCCAACTCCACCAGAGTGTGGGCAGTGCCGATGGACCCATGGCCGCACATGGACACCCCGTCACCGGAGTCCATGAAGATGACCCCGTAATGGGAGCTCTCCCTTTCCGGGGGGGTCAGGAAGGCGCCGAACATGTCGCTGTGCCCCCTGGGTTCGTGCATTACGAAGTTTCGGAAATCCGCCATGTATTCCTTCATGTAGGCCCATCTATCACTCATGGTCCTGCCTGGCAGGTAGGGGCCTCCGCCGATAATTATCCTGGTCGGTTCACCACCGGTGTGGGTGTCTACTACTGATGTTGCCCGAATTACTTCCATGGGATCCGTCTCCTTTCAGTAGTCGGTTCTCTGTGAAAAAGAGTTTATTCTATTGAATATGTCGTACCACAAGTGCAAAAAAGAGTTTGACGCAAAGCGTCTGAATAAATAGAATCTTATGTCGGACCATTATGATTATATGCATCGAGCCTTAAGGAATCAATTTTTTTGTCTTTATATCCCAACGGAAGGGGTCGGGTAGAGTGGGTCGCAATACTGCGGATGTGGCGGTAATAGGGGGAGGCGTTCACGGCTGTTCCATAGCCTATCACCTCGCAAAAAGGGGAGTAAAAACGGTTCTTTTCGAGAAGGACTACCTCTCTTCGGGTTCCAGCGGCCGGAGCGCGGCAGGCCTCAGGTACCAGTTCGGAACGGAGGTCAACTGCAGGCTGGCCAAATACAACATGGAAAAGATCCCCCATCTGCAGGAGGAACTGGAATACAAGGCTGACCTGGAATACGACCCGGCGGGCTACCTATGGATAGCCTACAGCGGATCCCAGCTGGATCAGCTCAAGAAGAATGTTGCCCTTCAAAACTCCCTGGGGATAGATTCTGTGATCCTTGACCCCCGGGGGATAAAGGAAGTTGCACCGGGACTTAACGTTGAAGGTATGCTAGGTGCCAGTTTCAACCAGAAAGACGGTCACGTGAACCCCCACACGATGAACTTTGCTTACGGCGATGCCGCAAGGCGCCTTGGGGCGGAGATCCATACCAAAACTGCCGTTACAGGCCTTCTGACCGACAACGAAAAAGTCTGGGGGGTCAAGACCGAAAAGGGAGACTGGGAAGCGGGCGCAGTTGTATGTGCAGTAAACGCCTGGGCGAAGGAAGTATGCGGATGGTGCGGCCTTGATGTCCCCGTAACACCCGAGCGTCACCAGATACTTATCACTGAGCCGGTAGAGCGGATGAAACATCCCATGACGCTTTGTCTTGATGACGGCAGTTACTGGAAACAGTGTCCCAACGGGACATTCATGCTGGGATGGGGCAACCCCGACGAGAAAAAAGATACCAGTTACGAGTCTTCCTGGCAGTTCCTGGAAGAGGTGTCGAAAAGGGTTGTAGCCAAGATGCCCTGCCTGAAGGGGGTCAGGGTTGTCCGGCAGTGGACAGGCCCTTACGGGATTACTCCCGACGAACAGGCCATCATGGGCAGAACCCCGGTGGACAACTTCTACTTTGTAGGAGGATGGAGCGGTCATGGGCTCCAGTTCGCCCCTTCTTCAGGCCGGATAATGTCGGAGATAATCATGGGCGAGGAGCCATTCCTGGATGTAAGCTGCTTCCGTTTCAGCCGATTCGAGGAAGGATGCCTCTTCCCTGAGCCAGCCTGTATCTGATGCCCTGAACATTTGGACTGAACATTGAAAAACGCCGGGGGAGTTTTTCTTCCCCCTGCGTTTTTGTTTTCCCGTCTCCCAGGCTAGAATGCCCGGAAGCCTACTATGTGCTCCCTGATCTCATCGTAACGCTTTTTCGCTGTCACCATGTGATCCTTTTCCATATCCTTCAGCTCTTCGAACATCTTTTTGGCTTTCCCGGAGCTCTCGTTCTCCATCTCCTGGTATAGCTCCATGGCCTTCATTTCCGAAAGGTAGACCGTGGAGGCTATCTTGAGCAGCTGGTAATTGTCCCTGAACTCATCGGCCTGAACCTTCAGGGCAGGATCCACCACCATCTTCGTATTGCGGGTGAATTTCTCGTTGTAAGTGTCCTCGAAGTACTTGGTAAGCGAATCCCTGTGACTGTCTTCCCACCTGGCCAGCTCCTCAAGCTCTTTTTTCAGATGCCCCTGCGCATTTTTGGCCCACTCGGAATAGAATTCATTCGCTTCGATCTCGGCGTGGATCGCATAGTTGAGGGCCTTCTTCATATCAAATGAACTTGCTTTCACCGTTTGTCCCTCCCTTGTGGTAAGATCTTTTCCTTTTGTTCATTAATATACCCCAAGGGGCTAATCTAGTCCAGATATTCTTTTGTTATTGTGACAGGTCATTCCGATTGGGCGGCCACCTTGCCCGCCCTTCCCGGGATCTCCAGGTCAATTGCATCCATCACAGGGAGCTTTTCCAGGTTCATGTTTGTCAGCGCTCCCCCTAAAGAGGTGATCGAGATGCCAATGTCGGTGCACCTGGCAAGAAGGTCTTCCAGGACACCCTTCTTCGCCCCCCCCTCCATTTCAGTGTGCACGGTGTGGACGTTCAGGTCCTGTTTCATAAGGCCTAGAAGGTGCTGGTTGATGTTGCCGTCGTCGATCCCGTGAGAACCTAGGAGTTCGTCCATGGTGGGAAGGGTGGTGGGTACCTGGGGGGTTTTGAAGACCCGGTCCCCTATCCGGGGAATGAAGGGGGATGTCCCCCGGGTATCGCTGCAAAAATCGAAGCCGAATTGGTCCTGCATTTCCAGGCTGGCCGCTGTAACCTTCCAGGCAGGCGCTGCGCAGCAGCGGGGTTCTTTCCCGCAAAGGGAGGTGAACATGTCATAAGCCCTGGAGAATTCATCATGCATTTTTTCTTCGGGCATGCTGTCCAGGGTGTCCTGCCAGGCTACGTGATCCCAGGCGTGGATCCCGCACTCGTGCCCCTCTGAAACGGCCCTGAGGAAAATATCCGGGTTGCGCGGCACGATCAGCGGTGCCGGGAGTATCGTTCCGTACATCATGG
>CAZAMZ010000194.1:0-3536 GCA_964486375.1 uncultured Synergistaceae bacterium
AGACAGGTGTCTGGGACAAGTTCTTATCCGGCAGGAAACAGAAGTAGGATCCCCAGATGCCCGATTACGAGGAACTCGTAGGCTTCGTCGTCAGGAGCATCGTGGCGGATCCTGACGAGGTTGAGGTGACATCCCAAAGGAACAGCGGTGGGGTTGTAAAGGTCTTGATCAAAGTGTCCAGGGATGATATGGGCCGCCTTATTGGCAAGAGAGGCGTAACTATCAATGCCATAAGACTTGTTGCCAAAGCGGCAGCGGTCAAGCCTGGAGAAAAGGTGGACGTGGATATCCTGGAAGACTGAGGTGAATGTATTGGGCGTACCCGAAATGGTGATCATCGGCCGTGTCCTGGGAGCCCACGGTGTGAGAGGGGAGATAAGGATCCTGCCTCTGTCGGATTTTCCCGAACGGTTCCTTGGAATGGACCGGATCGATATTTTCAGGCCCGTTGGGAAACTGATAGCTTCCCTCAATGTGGAGAGCATACGTCCACACGAAGGGAAAGGGCTTTTCCTGGTCCAGACCGGAGAGGTCAGGGAAAGGGAGGCGGCACAGGCACTCGAAGGCGGCCTGGTCATGGTGCCCGGGTCGGAAAGGGCGCCACTTCCCGATGATACCTTCTGGATAGAGGATATCCTGGGATTGAAGGTGATCCTCAAGAAGACAGGAGAGGAACTCGGGACCGTGGTGGATATCCTCAGGACCGGGAGCCATGACGTATATTCTGTCCGAACCCTGCAAGGCGAGATAAAGATGCTTCCGGCAGTAAGGGAGGTCGTCCTGAAAATGGCACCCGATGAAGGTGTTGTCGAGGTAGATCTTCCGGAGGGACTCTGGGACTGATGCTTGTCTCGGTGGTGACCCCCTTTCCTGAATTGCTGGAACCCTTCACCAGGTCCGGTGTTATCGGAAGGGCGGTGGACAGGGGACTGATAAGCGTCCGCTGCATCAATCCCCGTGATTTTGCCGATGGCCACTACGGTCAGATAGATGACTATGCATACGGCGGCGGTGGAATGGTCCTTATGGCGGAACCTCTTGCCAGAGCTGTTGAAGCGGCAGGAGCCGATGTCCCGGCATACGTGATCCACCCTGGTCCCCAGGGAGTGCTCCTTGGACAGCAAGTTGTCGAATCCCTGGCCTCAATGGAACACCTGGTAATAGTTTGCGGACGCTACGAGGGTGTTGACGAGCGTTTTATAGAAAAGTTCGTGGATCTCGAGGTGTCGATAGGGGATTACGTCCTTACAGGCGGAGAGATCCCCGCCATGGTTATCATCGATGCTGTGTCACGGCTGATACCGGGAGTTGTCGGGCAGGAGGGTGCAGTAGAAGAGGATTCCTTTTTCAGGGGTATGCTGGACACGCCTCATTACACCCGTCCGGCCCACTGGAGGGAGGAGTCGGTTCCGGAGATCCTTACAGGCGGGGATCATGGGGAGATAAGAGCCTGGAGGAGAAAGCAATCGGTGGCCCGTACGCTTGGAAGAAGGCCGGATGTTATTGCCAGGGCCAATATTGGCCCCTACCTCGAAAAAGGCGTTTATGTCATACTTGTCCCCGCGAAAGATTTAGCGGGGATTGGTGAAATGGCCGGCCTGTGCAGTTCATACGGATGTGAGAGGCTTCTCCTGGTCTATGGTGGAAAATGTGCGGGGGAGGGGCCTGAAGCCGTCACAGGCAAGGGTTTCAGATCTTTTTCCGCGATCGAGAAGGCCTTCGCCTGGATCAGAAGGCGCGAGAAAGAACAGCCCCTGGTAATTCTTTGCGGGGGATCCGAAGGGGGCAGGGTGCACTGGCTTGAGGCAAAAAGAAGAAGCCTGGCTTCGGGAAGGCCCCTGGCCTTTGTCATAGGCGGCGGTGTTGAAGATCTGGAACCTGCAGGAAGCGATTTTCTGGCGCTGGGGCCGGTAATGGGCGGGAATGGTGATGTGCCGGTTTCTGCCCAGCGAGACATACTGGCCGTTATCCTTGACAGGTTTTTCGGTTGGCGTTAAGCAGGATCAGAAGCATTCAACAGGGAGGGGAAGAATAATGGATTCCAAGATCGCTCTTATAGAGAGCAGATTCCTGAGAAAGGATGCCCCCGAGTTTCGGCCCGGCGACACTGTAAAGGTGCACGTCAAGGTTACCGAGGGCAACAGGGAGAGGATACAGGTATTCGAAGGCGTAGTCATCGCCAGGCAGCACGGGGGGATGCGCGAGACGTTCACGGTCAGGAAGATATCCGGGGGTGTGGGTGTGGAAAGGATCTTTCCGCTTCACTGCCCGAGCGTGGACCGGATCGAGGTAGTGCGGCACGGAAAGGTCCGAAGGGCCAAACTGTACTACCTTCGCAAGCTCAGCGGCAAGGCGGCCAGGATCAAGGAGCGCCGATTCTAGGGACACAGTTTTTCAGGTTTGTAGACCGTCGCGCCTTTCCCAGGCGCGACGGCGCTTTGCGCAGCTTTTACATACCAGGAGGTAATCTTGGAGTCTTTCATGATGGTCCTTCCCCTGGCTCTTGTCATGGGGTTGGGATTCCTTTTTCGACGTCTGGGCTTGATAGGTGAGGGTACAGTACCGAGACTGAATTCCATTCTGTATTGGGCGGCACTTCCGGCCCTTCTGTTCAGATCGATCCTTGGTGTCGGTTCTGAAATATTTTCTGATCCAAACCTTTTCTGGGCGGTCCATGTTACCTTCCTGATCGCGCCGGCCATAGCATTGATCATGGCAAGGCCCTTTACAAAGGACAGAAGAAGAAACGCTGTATCGGTCATGTCTTCCATAAGATCCAACAACGTTTTCATGGGTCTGGCCGCTGTGTATATCGCCATGGGTCAGGAAGGTCTTGAGGCAGTTTCCCTGTACCTGGCGGCAAGCCTCCTTGGTTTCAACCTGATATCTATTACATGGGCCCAGGTAGTCCTTTACGGCAGATTCACTTTTAGGTCCCTTCTTGAAAATTTTTTCCAGCTATTGAAAAATCCGCTGATAATCTCATGCATCCTTGGCGTTGTTTGCGCTTCAGTAGGGTTAAAGGAACTTCCTTTCTGGCTGGATGCGGCTTTGAAAATGATCGGAGATACCGGGAGCGGGATAGCCCTGATCTCTATCGGAGCATCTTTGCGTTTCGAAAACCTGGGGCAAACCTTCAGATCGACATTTAGAGACAGCCTCTTCAAGCTGTTTGTCCACCCTGCCCTGGTATGGGCCGCTTTTCTTGTATGGCCGGTAAGTCTTCTGCTCAGGAACGCCGTTGTTCTGGTCTCTGCCATGCCGGCGGCGGTTAACACTTATATCATAGCCCAGAAAATGGGAATGGATTCCGATTATGCCGGTGATGTAGTAGCCTTGAGTACCGTCCTCTCGATTGTAACTCTTCCTGCCTGGATATGGTTTTTGGGAATATAGGCCTGAACAGTATTCCGGGGTTACCCCTTTGTGTCCTTGACGCCCCACGGCAACTTGCATATAATGTCTTTCGCATCGTCGGGATGCGGGGGTGGCGGAACAGGTAGACGCGCTAGGTTGAGGGCCTAGTGGCTTACGGG
>CAZAMZ010000195.1:0-3510 GCA_964486375.1 uncultured Synergistaceae bacterium
CTCCTCTGAAAGATCAAGCGCAATATGCAAGTCCGAGAGCTGCCCCGGATCGACATCCGAAGGGGCTCCGGACATCAGGCACTGGGCTTTCTGCGTCTTGGGGAAAGCTATGACGTCCCTGATCGAATGGGCACCGCAGAGGAGCATGACAAGACGGTCAAATCCCAGTGCTATCCCGCCATGAGGAGGTGTACCCGATGACAGGGCATCTATTAGGAAGCCGAAACGTTCCCTGGCGCGTTCAGGGGGGAAGCGCATAACCTCGAACATTTTCTGCTGAATTGCAGGGTCGTGGATCCTTATGGACCCCCCGCCCACCTCGGTGCCGTTGAGAACCAGGTCGTATGCTCTCGATCTCGCCCTGCCAGGATCGCTGGAAAGCAGTTCCAGGTCATCAAGGTTGGGGGAAGTGAACGGGTGATGTACGGCAGACCACCTTTGTTCATCTTCGTCCCACTCCAGGAGCGGGAAATCGGTAACCCACAGGAAGGCCCAGGAACCTTCCTCCATCTGGGAGAAACGGCCCCCGATCTCAAGCCGGAGGTGGCCGAGGATCTCACATGTCTCCTTCCAGGGTCCTGAGGCCGCAACAAGGATGTCTCCTTCCTGCAGTCCTGACGCCTGTATCAGCAAGCCCTGTTCTTTCTCTGAAAGAAACTTGACAAGCGGCCCTTTCAGGGCGCCTTCCTTCAGGACAAAGGGGGCAAGACCTGCAGCGCCTAGTTCCTTCGCTCTGGCCTCAAGGTCGGAGACTTCTTTTCTGGACAGCGATCCCCCCCCGGGAAGTCTGAGCCCTTTCACGACTCCGCCCTTCTCCAGGATCTTCCTGAAGGCATCAAAGGAAGACTGTGAAAAAACGACATCAAGATCCACGATCTCCGACGGGATCCTAAGGTCGGGCTTGTCGCTGCCGTACCGGTCGATCGCATCATGCCAGGAAAGCCTGGGGAAGGGCAACTCGAGGCCCTCTCCCATAATGCTCTGGAAAAGCCCTTTCATGTAGCCCTCCATAAGGGCCATTATGTCCTCTTCGGTGATGAAGCTCATCTCGATGTCGATCTGCGTGAATTCCGGCTGCCGGTCGGCCCGGAGATCCTCGTCCCTGAAACATTTGACTATCTGGTAGTAGCGGTCCATACCTCCCACCATCAGGATCTGCTTGAAAATCTGGGGGGATTGGGGAAGGGCAAAAAAGCGGCCAGGGGTCACCCTTGCCGGGACAAGGTAGTCCCTGGCCCCTTCAGGAGTGGATTTTGTCAGCATTGGCGTCTCTACTTCCACGAAACCCTCCCCTGAAAGATAGGACCGGGTAAACTCCGCCGATCGACTTCGCAGCCTCAGGTTGTTCTGCATGAACGGGCGGCGGAGGTCCAGATATCTTGACCTGAGCCTAAGGTTCTCATCAACCCTGTCGGCCTCCGACAATTCGAAGGGAAGCGGGCGTGAAGGGGAGATGACAAGAAAATCTTCAACAAGGACTTCCCTGTCTCCCGTGGTCAGCGAAGGGTTCTCTGTGCCCTCAGGCCTCTTCCTGACTTTTCCCTTGATCGCCAGTACGAACTCGTTCCTCAGGTTTTTGGCCTGTTCATAGGCAGGTCCCATGTCAGGCCCCATTACCACCTGGACAGTTCCCGTATGGTCCCAGAGGTCGATAAAAATGATCCCCCCCAGGTCCCTTCTTCGCCGGAGCCACCCGTTGAGAACAACCTTACCCCCGTTTTCACCGGGAGAGGGTATGTATCCGCAATAGGAACTCCTTTTCCAGCTGTTGTTGAAAAAGCGCTTTGGCAAAACACCGTCTTTCATCTAAGCCTAGCCTCCAGGAAAATCGTCAATTCATTCCGGGCAACAGTCCCCTGTTCACCCGAAACGAGATCTTTAAGGGTTACACTACCGGAACTGATCTCCTCAGGACCTATGACACAGGCAAAAACTGCACCGCTCCCTCCTGCCGCCTTGAACTGGGCTTTCAGGCTTTTCCCGGTGTAATCCATGTCTGCTGCTATCCCCGCCCTGCGGATATCGTAAAGAACCGAAACAGCCTCTTCTTTTGTGGACGAATCTGTGAAAACAACGAAAACCTCAATATTCGGAGCTTTACCGAAAGAACAACCCTGCTGCTCCATCGAAAGGATTATCCGTTCCACACCCGTGGCAAATCCTACTCCAGGCGTGTGAGGTCCCCCGATCGATTCGGCAAGATTATCGTACCGCCCGCCGCCGCAAACGGCGTTCTGGGCACCCAGGTCGCCTGAAAGGATTTCGTAGGCGGTTTTCGTGTAGTAATCAAGTCCGCGGACAAGCCGGTTGTCTATGCTGTATACAGCCCCGATCCTGTTGAGTCCCTTCCTGACCCTGGCAAAGTGTTCGGAACATTCGTCGCAGAGACAGGAAATGGTGTCCGGAGCCTCGTCTGTCAGGGCCCGGCAGGAAGGGTTCTTGCAATCAAGTATCCTCAGGGGATTACGGTCGAACCTTCCCTGGCAGGTTTCACAAAGCCGGTCAAGCCTGGGCCTCAGGAAATCCTGGAGGGCCTTCTTGTGCACAGGTCGGCAGACAGGGCAACCTACGGAATTGATAACCACCTCAAGGTTCGAAAGCCCCAACCTGCGGAATATCTCGAGGGAAAGCTCGATGGATTCAACATCAACATAGGGATCCTGGCTTCCAATAGCCTCGAAATCGATCTGCCAGAATTGCCTGTAACGCCCCTTCTGGGGTCGTTCGTACCTGAACATGGGTCCGGCGCTCCAAAGCTTGGCGGGCTGGTGTTGTTTGTCCATTCTGTTCTCCAGGTAAGAACGGACCATTGAGGCTGACAGTTCCGGTCGGAGTGTAATGCTTCTCCCTGAGCGGTCTTCGAAAGTGTACATCTCTTTTTCGACCACATCCGTAGTCTCCCCTACACCCCTGGAAAACAGCTCTGTATGTTCGAAGACAGGAAGGTGGACCTCCCGGTAACCGAAATCAACAGCTGCTTTTCTTGTCACGGCAAAAACGTACTCCCACTTCCACGACTCTTCGGGAAGTATATCCCGCACTCCCCGCGGGGCCCTGATGCTTGACATTGAAGAACCTCCCCCAGCTGCAGTTTACCTTATCGGAATCGTTAGATTGTAGCACCAGGGGAAGGCTTTGTAACGTTAGGTCGCTTAGATTTTTTCATGAAGCAACGAATAGCTTTGATCTGGATTCTTATATGAGGCAACAGGGTTAGGGCTGAAAGCATAGGGAACGGGAAACCCTGGGCAAGACGGCGGGCGCAGGCACGAACGTTTTAACTTGAGCCGTTGCCGGGAAAATCTTCCAGCAGGGCATCTCCGGGACACAAAAAAACCGCAGGCCCCCGTGAGGGCCCGCGGTCTATTTCTTTTCCCCAGGTGAAAGCGTTTCAGCGGTTTTCGAGCTGAAACTTCATTGCCGTCCTTTCCTCGCCATCAATTTCGATCTTGGCAAAGGAAGGGATGCAGACAAGGTCAATTCCGTTGGGGGAGACATACCCCCTTGCGA
>CAZAMZ010000196.1:0-3420 GCA_964486375.1 uncultured Synergistaceae bacterium
GCCGGGCCCGCGATCTTGTCGAAATACCGGACATGGTTTCCATCCAGCGGGATTCCTTCAGGTGGTTCTTCCAGTTCAGTGAAAAGGGCGGTCTGAAAGAGGCCGACGAGAGGTCCAGTCAGGGCCTCCAGGAGCTTTTCGACGAGATATTCCCGATCGAAAGCTACGATGGTTCCTTCGCCCTCGAGTTCGTCGACTATTTTATCGATCCGCCGCAGATAAGCCAGGAAGAGGCTTCCCAGAGGGACCTCTCGTGGTCCAGGTCTGTCAGGGCAACTATACGCCTGGTCAACCGGAAGACAGAGGAGATCAAGGAAGAAGAGGTCTATCTCGGGGATTTCCCCATGATGACCGAAAGAGGGACCTTCATTATCAACGGCACCGAAAGGGTCGTTGTCAGTCAGCTTGCTCGTTCCGCAGGCGTTTACTTCAGCGCCGAGGAGTCGATCCCGGGCCAGGAAAGATACGCGGCAAAGGTCATCCCCGACCGTGGAGCCTGGCTGGAGTTCGACATGACCCCTGGAGAGGTCCTTTCCGTCAACATAGACAACAGGAAGAAACTGCCCGTAACGGTTCTCCTCAAGGCCTTCGGTGTGGAGAACGATGACGGGATCCTGAAGCTCTTCGGCGGGGTCGAAGAGCAGATCGACCTGGTAGAGGATGAGGTCCGCGGCCGTCTTGTTGCAGAGACCATATCCGATGAATCGGGAAAGGCCATCATTCGGAAGAATGAGCGCATAAACAGGGAGATCCTTGAAAAACTCTGGGAAATGGGCAGAACCATGGTCTGGGTATGGAATACCGATCCTGCCATTGAGGCGACCATGGAACGGGACACGACCAGGCACAGGGACGAGGCGGTTATGGAGCTGTTCCGGAAACTTCGCCCCAATGAACCGGCCCGCATGGAGAACGCCCGGGAGTACATTAACGGCCTTTTCTTCGATACCAGGAGGTACAACCTGGGCCGCGTGGGCAGATACAAGCTCAACCGGCGGCTCGGCCTGGAAGTTCCCGAATCCAGGCGTCTCCTCCTTGTAGAGGATGTCGTTGAGATAGTCAAGAAACTGATGTCCCTGAGGGACGGCAACGAACGTACCGACGACATCGACCACCTGGGCAACCGGAGGGTCCGGGCCGTCGGGGAGCTCCTGCAGAACCAGGTCAGGATAGGACTTCTAAGGATGGAAAGGATCGCCAGGGAGAGAATGACCACCATCCCCGATCTGACAGGTGCCACTGCCAGGGACCTGATCAATGTCAGGCCCATATCTGCTGCCCTCAGGGAATTCTTCGGTTCCGGGCAGCTCTCCCAGTTCATGGACCAGACCAACCCGCTGGCTGAGATCACCCACCGCAGGAGGCTTTCCGCCCTGGGGCCAGGGGGTTTGAGCAGGGAGAGGGCGGGTTTTGAGGCAAGAGACGTTCACTACACCCATTACGGCAGGGTTTGCCCCATAGAGACCCCTGAAGGCCCCAACATCGGTCTGGTGACCTCCCTGTCCATATATTCGAGGATAAACGAATACGGTTTCCTCCAGGCTCCCAAGAGAAAAGTGGTTGACGGCAAGGCGACCGACGAAGTGGTATTCCTGGGCGCCGACGAAGAGGACGATTTTTATATCGGCAGGGCCAATACCCCGATAAACCCCGACAGGTCTTTCTCGGAGAAGGAGATCTATGTCAGGGACAGGGGGGATATTGCTGTCGTGGAACCCGGCAAGGTAGATTTCCTTGACATCTCCCCCAAGCAGATCGTATCGGCCTCTACGGCCCTGATACCCTTCCTCGAGCATGACGACGCCAACAGGGCCCTTATGGGTTCCAACATGCAAAGGCAGGCCGTTCCCCTTATCAACGCCAGGGCCCCGATCATCGGGACCGGCATAGAGGCGAGGGTGGCAAGGGATTCGGGTTCCTGCGTGGTCTCACGCTCCGCGGGAACGGTCGTCAAAGTGGATTCGTCTTCCATCGATATAGAGAATGCGAAGGGCGGGAAGATCGAGAGATACAGTCTGGTCAAGTTCAGGAGATCCAACCAGGGCACTATCATCCACCAGAAACCCCTGGTCTTCAGGGGCGACAAGGTCCAGGCCGGGGAGATAATTGCCGACGGGCAGGCCGTCGAGAACTCGGAACTGGCTCTGGGCAACAATGTCCTGGTCGCTTTTGCCTCCTGGGAAGGGTACAACTACGAAGACGCCATACTCCTGAGCGACAGGCTCGTCAAGAATGACACCTTCTCTTCCATCCATATAGAGGAGTACGAGGTGGAAGCGAGGGATACCAAGCTGGGGCCCGAGGATATAACCCGGGATATCCCCAATGTTGGAGAAGACGCACTCAAGGACCTCGATGAGACGGGTATCGTAAGGATCGGTGCGGAAGTCGTGGCCGGCGATATCCTGGTCGGGAAGGTTACTCCCAAGGGTGAATCCGACCAGTCCCCTGAGGAAAAACTCCTGAGGGCGATCTTCGGTGAAAAGGCCAGGGAGGTCCGGGATACCTCCATGAGGATCCCCCATGGTGAAGGCGGCAAAGTGGTTGCTGTCAAGAGACTGAGCCGCTCGGAGAACGGTGACGAACTCACCCCCGGTGTCAACGAGGTCGTCAAGGTCTACGTGGCCAAGATAAGGAAGATCACCGTTGGCGACAAGATGGCGGGACGTCACGGGAACAAGGGTGTGGTATCGAGGATCCTCCCTGAAGAGGATATGCCCTACCTCCCCGATGGGACTCCCATAGATGTAGTCCTGAACCCCATAGGGGTCCCCAGCCGAATGAACCTTGGCCAGGTCCTCGAGACGATCCTGGGTTTCGTGGCGTCGAGGAATGGCTGGCATGTTGCCACAGCTGTCTTCGAGGGGGCGAAGGAAAGCGAGATCCTGGAACTGGTGGAGAAAACGCGCCAGGAGGGTATGAGCGAACTCACCGGGGACGGACGGATCCTTCTTTACGACGGAAGGACCGGTGAGCCTATGATGCGTCCCGTAACTGTCGGGACCATGTACATGATGAAACTGATCCACCTTGTCGACGACAAGATCCACGCAAGGTCCATCGGCCCTTACAGCCTGATAACACAGCAGCCTCTCGGGGGCAAGGCCCAGTTCGGCGGCCAGCGTTTCGGGGAGATGGAGGTCTGGGCCCTTGAGGGTTACGGTGCATCCCACGTTCTCCAGGAGATTCTTACCGTCAAATCCGACGATATCAGGGGGCGCCTGAAGACCTATGAAAGGATAGTCAAGGGGCAGAACCTGACCGATCCTGGCGTACCCGAAAGCTTCCGGGTCCTTGTCAAGGAGCTCCAGGGGCTCGGACTGGACGTCGAAATAGCTTACGAGGACGGGAGCACCGGCGACCTGCATCTTGATGAAGATGACGAACCTTCCTTTGCCCCGTCCAGATCCAGGCCCAGGG
>CAZAMZ010000197.1:0-3413 GCA_964486375.1 uncultured Synergistaceae bacterium
CGCGTCGGCCGGAAGCCCTGTCTCGATATTGAAGTAGGCCCTTGCAGCGGGATGATTCGTCCGGAATACTTCCCGGCCACTTCCATCGACCAGTGACAGCCTTGCCTCGTAATAATGGTTGCCGGTAGTCATGGGTCTGATCCTTGGATATCCCCGGTAGCCTTTCAGCGAGTTCCCGGACATCCACAGCATGTTCATTTCCCCTTTGTCCCTGAAAGACCTGACCTGCATATCCTCTGAAAAAAGCGCCTCGGGATACTTCTCAAGTTTGAGCTGGTCCATCAGAAAATCGGGAACTGTGCCGATGTTCTCCACTTCAAGCCTCACAAAAAGCATGTCCGATCCAGATCTTTCATCAACCCCCCAGAAACCGACAACTTTCTCCAGGTCCACACCGGGATTCCAGGCATCCTTGATATTGACCCTGAAAGGTATCTCTTCACCTGCATTGACAGTACCTTTGCCTTCATAGGCGCTTTCCATGCGTTCAAAAATCAGGTTGAATCCCGTCGTTACTTCCGCTATCAGGGGAAGGATCATTTTCCGGGATCTTATCTCTATTGTCTCGGTCACCGGATCCACCGGAGGTTCATCGGAAGCGTAGAAATATTGAACTTCAGCCCATCCTTCCGGGTCGGTCCTGGTAACGACCTTTCGCGCCTCGGTGCCGTCAGGAGACCGCAGCATTCCGTGGTTGTCCCCTTCCCGGATAGAAAAGGTCACCTCAGTATCTTTCAATGGCTGAAGATCCTCGTCTTCAAAGTAGGCCGCAATAAGGGCGGGGAATCTCCTGTCGGGGGGAATGATTCCGTGAGACGAGACGATACCCGAGATAGCCGGTTCCACGAACACCTTGCCGCGCTCTGGAGTGAAGTTAATATACGCCATATCCTCAACGTCGAATTCTTCCGCTCTGGCCGTAACCGTTGCGGATGTGACCACAAGCCTTGCATCTTTTAAAAGGCTGCCTTCCGGTGCCGTGAAGGTCACCGTTGCATTCCCATATTCGTCGGTAACCGCAGAAGCCGACGATAGAGTCCCGGGGATAATTCCGTCCTGTTCGTTGAGAGTGAAATTAATGGTCTTGCCTGCAACAGGCCGGGACGAATGGCTGTCACCTGGATCGTATTCATAAAGCAGGGCACTTACCTCGACCGTCGACTCACCGTCTGGGCTTACAGTTCGAGGATCACTTGCCGCTTTGACAGCAAATTCCATTGTTCTGTCTGCTTCCGCCGGCGGCTCTCCCGTCTGCCAGAAATAGACGTATTTTGCAACTTTCCTCCAGAATAGACCGGTACTAAGGTTCCTTGCAATTACTTCTACAACAAAATACTTGCTGTCACCGCTTCCAGGCCATGGGGGGAGAAGTTTGGCAGTGGAAGTCACGTGCGAAGGTCCCTTGTCGGATACTTCGATTTGCCCCGCAAAATTACGGGGGCGCGCTTCCTCGACAGAATCGCTGCTATAGGAAAAGTAAATCACCAACTCGGCAAAAGGACCGACGTCTGAAGGATGGGATATCGAATAACTGTTGACCGAAAGCTCAAGTGGTACAGCCAACTCCTCCCCCTGCTTGAGGATCTCGGGGATATCCCCCCATCTTCCCGAGACCGAATATTCAATTATCAAGCTCCTGGGCTGATAAAAAAGAGCGGCTTCGAATGAACCGGGACCGCCCGAAACAGTCCCGATAATTGTCGATCCTTTTGGTTCCTCGATCCGTGTCTCATGGACTTCGACGTCAACGTCGATCAGCTTCCAGTACCCCGAACCGGAAGCCTCCGATGGGGCGGCCAGAAGGATAAAAGACAACATGAAAAGGCAAAGAATCCAAAGAATCAATATGGCTGATCTCTTGTACATGACAACCTCCCGAATGACTGGCATTATCGTTCAGTGAAGTCTGACAAGGGTCAGGTTCTTGATCTATCGGGACCTGGCAGGCCCCTGGTTCGGAACTACCGGTTAAGGATCGTCAGAAACCCCTGAGATCCGGAAAAAGGGACATTCTCCTCCCTGGGCGGAACAGCGTTTCCCAGGAGAAGGATCCTTCTTTCGTCGATAACCCTTACCAGGCTCGGCCCGTATGCATCGATACCCTCAGGCCTTACATGCCATAGAAGATCCCCGTTCCTGTCTACGGCAATAACCGTTCCTTCCCCGGCGGCTAAAAGACTCCCGTCAGGGGCTGAAACGATATCACTGAAGGCATCAAGGCCATAATGCCGGCTCCAGAGGACCTCTCCCTTTGCGTCGACGACTTTCAGAAAACCGACCGACCCTTTGTCCAGGGAATAAGCACTCCCGGCAAGGGCGACCAGGCCTCCTGGTATTTCGACCATTGAAGAAAGAATCTCCGCTTCCGTGCTTTCGATCTCTTTGCTCCAGACCTCTTGCCCTTCCATATCGGCCATAACCAGAACTATCCTTGCTGATTCCCGGGAGATCGCGTTGACAGTACCTCCTATAAGGATATTTCCATCAGAAGTCATCACAGCCCCATCGCAGATCCACCCATCTGCAAAAGCATAGGTTTCTTCCCGTTCAGCGCGTCCATCGCCACTGCTCCATACAAGTCGGCCTACCGGCTTGTCGCCGATAAAAGAAGTACCCGCTAAGACAAGAGAGCCGTCGAGTCTTGTCATCACCGAAGTTCCATAGCTGTCGCCGTCGCTGTTGAAACGCTTTTCCCATATCACATCGCCATTCAGGTCTGCCCTGCAAGCCCAAAGATCCGAGAAGATCTGGTCTTCTACGATAAATTGTTCACCCGTCCCGGGATCCTCAAGGACAAAAGGCTGGCTGAAATCGGGAAGCTGCCTGTCAGAATATGTGGGAGAATCGGAACCCACGATCACAAAGGTTCCTTCTTCTGATACAGTCATTCCTCTCCACTCCAGGTCGCGCCTTTCGAAATCACGGGTCCACTCCAGATCACCTTTTCCGCTTACTTTCATGAGTCGCCCGAACTGGAACTGCCTTGAGATCTCGCAGGTACCCGCTACAAGCCAGCCGCCATCTTCCGTTTCGGCTATCCCGGAAAGCCGGATCTGGCCT
This sequence comes from uncultured Synergistaceae bacterium, assembly GCA_964486375.1. GTDB lineage: Bacteria > Synergistota > Synergistia > Synergistales > Thermovirgaceae > UBA4066. The sequence continues at coordinate 3,061 of CAZAMZ010000197.1, forward strand.
TCTCCAAACCAGACGGTCATCTCCCTCTGCGCTTCAGCCGGATCAAGCCGAAGTGCTCCACTGGCAGGAAAAGCAATAAACAGAAGCAAAACCGCTATGGAAACCTGTTTATTCAGTTTTTTCATTTGACCTCCTTGAAATGGTCTTTCTGAAATCAGCTAAATTATGTTTCCCCGCGGAAGATCCTCTTGATGAACTACCGAATTTTTTTGAGGAGAACCAATTGCCAGTGGTGGTCATTGCTGAGGTTCAATAAGACGATACTTAATATTCCCGAAGGGGTCAACTATTAAGGGCAAGGCCCGATACCCTCTTGAACGGCCTGATCCTTTTGGTTCAATGGGTAAACCTCA
>CAZAMZ010000198.1:0-3398 GCA_964486375.1 uncultured Synergistaceae bacterium
ACCCATACTACAATGGGGAACGGCGCGGACTGTATCTGCTGGATGACCCCCCTCATGGAGGATGACAGACCGCCCGGCGTATCCATTACGAGTACCAGGACAGCAGCACCATCTTCTTCGGCCTTTTCGATCATCTCCTCGAGATGGTTCTCGAGGGCGATCCCCACTATCCCGTCTATCGATCCCAGCGCTATCACCGATGTTCCGGCCCTGGCCGCCGGGGGGGCATCTTCGGCGAAGGAAAGGGGCGCCGGGAAAAGAAAGGCCGCTGCCGCAAGGATCAGTACCAGAAATTTTCTCATCTTCGCATCACCTTCAGTGCGTCTTTTAGATTACCCACCCTTATCACGTCCAGTCCTGCCGGTATGCCGTCCTTCTCGAAACGGCTGATCATTACCCTCTTGAAACCCAGCCTTGCCGCCTCTTTTGCCCTCAGCGGGGTCCTGACCGCCGGCCTGACCTCCCCTGCAAGTCCGACCTCGCCTATGAAACAGCAATCGTGAGGGAGGGGCACATCCACGGCCGCCGAGGCCACAGCCATGCAGAGGGCCAGGTCGGCATGGGGGTCCTTCACCGAAAGGCCGCCGGCCACGTTCACGAAAACATCGAGCGAACCGGAGGCTATGCCGCATCTGCGGTCGAGAACGGCAAGCATGAGCTGCAGCCTTCCCGCATCGACGCCCCTGGCGGTCCTCTTGGGATACGGGAACGGGGTCGGCGCCACCAGTGCCTGTATCTCCGCCACGAAGGGCCTCGACCCTTCCATTATGACACCCATGGCAACACCCGATACCGGTTCCCCCGCCGTGCTCCAGAAGAGACGGCTGGGATCCTGGACCGGGGAGAGCCCCTTTTCGCTCATCTCGAAGACCCCAAGTTCGTCGGTGCTGCCGAACCTGTTCTTGAAGGACCTCAGCAGCCTGTAGGGTGATGCCTTGTCCCCCTGGAACATGAGGACCACGTCCACCATGTGTTCAAGGAGCTTGGGGCCGGCAATGGAGCCCTGTTTGGTAATATGGCCGATTATGACCGACGGGACCGACTCGGCCTTGGCCTTTTCGATGATCTTCTGAGCCACCGCCCTGACCTGGGTTGGTGTTCCCTGGAATCCCCCGCCGTCCTCGGCCGTGAAGGACTGGACGCTGTCGAATACGGCGATGGACCGCCCGGCAACTGAATCCAGGGAGTCCTCTATGCTGGTGGAACTGATCAGGCCGAGGTTCCCGTTGGCCTGGCTTCCTATCCTTTTTGCCCTTATAGCCACCTGCGAGAGGGATTCCTCCCCCGAGACGTACAGCACGGGGCAGCCATGGCCGGCCATGGCTGAACATGCCTGCAGAAAAAGGGTTGACTTGCCTATCCCCGGTTCCCCTCCCAGAAGGGTGACCGTGCCGGGAACGAACCCCCCCCCGAGGACCCTGTCCAGTTCGCCCAGCCCGCTGGGGCATCTTTCCGGGACGGAGATATCGGGGATAAAGGAAGGCGCAATTCCCTTCCTGCCCCTGCGGGATGCCTGCGGGGCCGCTTCCTCGACAAAGGAGCCCCATTCCTGGCAGGAAGGGCATTTCCCGGCCCAGGTCCTGCTGACATAACCGCACTCGGAGCACCTGAAGGAGCGTTCTGTCCTTGCCATTCCGCATCTCCCCGTTCTGTTTGTTTATCATAGCGCATTGGTCAGTAATTTGCACCCGCCCCGTCAAAGCCTGGAGGTCCTGAAGCAGGGCGATAATACCGGCCGGGTTTCGTGTATCATTGGCAGGTCCAGGAAGGAAAGGTGGTAATAAGGCAATGACCCTGTTCGCCCTTGCGGCCTTTTCCCTCATGCTTCTGTTCATGATAGCAGGGATATGGTCGGGAAGAAGGTCCAGATCATTCTGCGACTACTCCGTTGCCGGCAGGGAGTGCGGCTCCTTCGGGGTTTCGGGAGTGCTTCTCGGCTCCCTCGTGGGAGGGGCGTCAACGGTCGGCACCGTCCAGATGGCTTACCAGTGGGGGATGTCGGCATGGTGGTTCACCCTCGGCGGCGGGCTGGGCTGCCTTGTGCTCGGCCTTTGGTTCGCGGTACCCCTCAGACGATCGAACCTCGAGACCATTCCCGGCTTTCTTTCCCTTTCATACGGCAGGAGCACCGCCACTGTAGCCGTAATAGCTTCGGCCGCCGGCACCTTCATTTCCATAATCGCCCAGTTCCTTTCCGGGGCCGCCCTGCTCAGGGGCGTCTTCCCCGCCGGAGGGGCGGTTTCAGTGATACTGGTGGGCGGGCTTGTCCTTTCCTTCATATTCATGGGGGGGCTCAAGAGCTTCAGCGCCATAGGGATAGGGAAGATACTGATCCTTTACGCGACCCTGGCTGCCTGTGCCGTTTCGGCCGTCAGGATGGCGATTTCCATCGGCGCCGCCCCGGTCCCCCTGCCTTTCCAGCCATGGTTCAACCCTTTCGGGCAGGGGTTGGGAGAGGGACTGAGCGCGGGGCTGTCCCTTGTGGCAGGAGTGCTGTGCACCCAGATCTACATCCAGGCTGTCTTCTCAGCATCCAGCCCCGCCACGGCCAGGAGGGGAGCTTTGCTTTCGGCCCTGCTGATGCCTCCCCTTGGGCTGCTGGGCATCACCGTGGGCCTTGCCATGAGAAGGTCCGGCATAATGGTCGAACCCTCCACAGCCCTTTCACACTTTATCGCTTCCAGTTTCCACCCGGTTTTCGGGGGCCTTCTGTGGGGGGGTATCCTTATTACCGTGATAGGCACCGCAGCGGGGCTGACCCTCGGCGTAGCCACCAACCTGGTGTGCGACCTCATCCCCTCTTTTCCCAGGTTATCAAAGGTCTGCGGTGATCATATGACATTGAGCACCAGGGTTGCGGTCATGATCCTGGTCCTTTCCGCCGGGATCGCGGGGATAGCCTGGAAGGATTCGCTGATCCTGAAGTGGAGCTACCTGAGCATGGGCCTGAGGGCCTCGGGGACATTCTTCCCCCTGGCAGCGGCCGTTCTCGCACCGGGACGCCTCAAGCCGGGGTGGGCAATGTTATCGGGCATCGCGGGCCTTCTGACCACTACCCTGTGGCCCCTTGCAGGTTCACAGGTCCAGCCGCTGTTCGCGGGCATGGCGGTTTCGGCGGTCATGGCAGGCCTGGGAATACTCTCCGGGAAAGGGCGGACCCCCCTCCCGGAGAGCCGCTGAATTCATCTTTTGTACCCTATGATATCCCTCAGAAGTTTCTTCCTGTCCTCGATGTCGTTTTCGGTCTCTACCCCCCTCGAGGAAAAGCCGTCAACGACCCCTGCTATTCCCCGGCCCTGGCCGCTCTGGAAGACCAGCACCTGCAGGGGGTTCCCCGTCGCTGTAAATATCCTGCAGACTTCCTGGACCTGCTTTATCGCGTTCAGGACGCTAATGGG
>CAZAMZ010000199.1:0-3366 GCA_964486375.1 uncultured Synergistaceae bacterium
ACGAGTTACGAGTCACGGTTTTATTATTGACAGATCGGTCGGTCTGTGATAGAGTCTCCCGGGTCAAAACCGACTGACCGGTCTGGAGGAGATATTAATGGCCGACCCTGGCGAGACAAGGGAGAAAATAATGCAGGTAGCCCGGAGCCACTTCGCAAGAAAGGGATTCCACGGCACCAGCATGGATTCCATAGTCAAGGACACATCCTTGAGCAAGGGGGCTCTCTACTGGCATTTCAGGAGCAAGGGGGAGCTTTTTGCAGCAGTCCTCAAGCAAGAAGTTGAAAGTATCATTCAAAACTACGTTGAAGGCCCCTCTGAGGCCGAGAAAGACGTAAATGCCTTCGTAACCCTTCGGGGCGAACGCATTATCGACATGCTCTGGAGCGACCCCGAGATGCGCCTGCTTTTCTTCACGCTTTTCATAGAGAGGCTCAGAGGCGGCGAAGAGGGAAGGGAACTTTCTGACATCGCGGGAGACCTCCTGGGTTCAATTCAGGAGAAACTGTGGCCCATTGCCCGGGAGACCATACCGGCTTTCCGCAACAGCGAAACCAGGGATCTCTACGAAAAAGTCCTTATGACCCTGCGGTTCCTTATGCACGGAATAATTATGGAGATGGGTATTCGTCTGGATCTTGATTCGGCGAAGGAATGCTGGCGATTCGCCATGAGCCGTTTCGATTTCAAAAGCGAGGGTTGGAGATGACGCGGCAAAGAAGATATCTTGCAATTGTTTTTGTGATGTTATCCCTTCTGGTCATCGCTTTGGGAAGAAGGGCATGGGCTGGCAGCGAACCTTTTCTGACTGAGGATCTGGTGGTCTACCTTGCCCTGGAGAACAATCCCAAGGCAGGAATTGCCGAAAAGAGGGTGGAACAGGCCGAGGCACGGGTAAGGGCAGCTTCTTCCGCAAAGGCTCCCGTTATCTCAGCCTCGGCCCTCTACCAGGAGACCTATCAGGAACCCCGGTATCCCCTTGTGACCAATGACCCCTTTCTTCAGGGGTATGCGCTGGCAGGTTTTCGAGAGACCTGGAGGACCGCCTTGACCCTTTCGTGGCTTGTCTACAGCAGCGGGGCCGTCGAGAACAACATCCGTGCAACCCGGCTGGCCGCCGAAGCGGCCCGGGCAGAATCTGAAAGGACTTCCCAGGCGGTATCTCATGCTGCCAGGAGCGCTTTCTACGGGCTGCAGAGGAGCAGGGCGAGGGCATCAGTGGCGGAGGAGGCCCTTTCGCTCGTGCAGGAGCACAGGAAACAGGTAGAAGCTCTATACAGGAACGGCATTGTGGCAAAGAACGAACTTTTGAGGGCCGGGGTGGCCGTATCCGACGCGGAACTGGACCTGATAAGGGCCACGAGCGGTACGGAAGTGGCTTTTAGTGCCCTCGAAAGGGCTATCGGTACATCCGTAAGAGGCAGATACAGCCTTCCTGCCCCGGAGTCGGAGCCAGGGGAAATGGACATCCCGCTGGATCCGGTCGCTGAAGCCATAGAAAGCCGTCCGGAGTTCAGGGCCCTGGAGTTATCCGAACGTTCCGCCCGGTCGCTTGCGGCTGCGGCCCTGGGGGAGAAGGGGCCATCGGTATACCTGCAGGGTGATGCCTACTCGGTGGGACAGACCTTCTATCCCGATGCCATGGACGACTGGAAGATATCCATAATCGCAGAATGGAAGCTCTACGACGGAGGCAAGTCCAAAGCCCGGAGAGATGAAGCCATGGCGGTCGCGGAGGAGCTTTTAGAGCGAATGGAGGACATGAAACGCCAGGTTGACCTGGAGATATCCGTTGCTACCCTGGATCTCCGTTCCGCCAGGCAGCGTCTGGAAGTTGCCCGTTCCCAGGTTGCCCTTGCGGAGGAGGACTACCGCATGGCGGTGGCAAGATACTCGGCACAGGTTGGCACCAATATAGATGTACTGGACGCCAGGGTGGCCCTTTCCGCGTCAAGGACCCAGCTGATTGATGCCGTTTACGATGCCAGGCAGGCCTATGAGGACATGAAGTTCGCCATAGGCGAAAAGACTATACCTACCCACGGGGATAACAGGTGATCAGGATGAAGAAAACGTTGGTTTTTCTTGTGATCGTAGCTGTTTTTGCGGGACTTATCGCTTTCAGGGGATACCAGCAAAAACAGGTTGGAAGCCTGGTCCCGGAAGAGGAGACAGTCAGGGTTGAGGTTGTCACCCTTGTGGAGAAGGACCTTTTCGATATTGTGGAATTCTCTGCCACGATAGAACCGGAAGAACAGTCCGCCGTCGTCCCGAAGGTGCCGGGAAGGACTGTCCTTGAGGTTTTTGTATCCGAGGGTGACAGGGTAAGGAAGGGGCAGCCCCTGGCTTCTCTGGATGCCAGCCTGATCCGGCAGCAGCTGGAAGAGGCCAGGACATTTTACGAGACCGCTGCTGCCGACAACAAGCGTTACCAGGCCCTCTACGAGGAGGAGGTCGTAAGCCGCCAGGTAGCTGACCAGGCCAGGGCACGTTACATGCAGGCCAGGTCCGCATGGGAGCAGGCAAGGATCATGAGCGGATACCATACCGTAACAGCCCCGACCGAAGGAGTTATTGCAAGGCGTCTTGTCGACCCCGGAGATACAGCTCCCCAGGGGCCTGCATTCCTGATCTTCAGGCAGGAGAAAGTAAAGGCTGTGGGCTCGGTCCCGGAGCGGAATTATCATGCGGTTAGACCGGGGCACAGGGTCGTTCTTTCAGTCGATGCAGTTCCCGGGAGGGATTTTGAGGCTGAAATAACCAGTATTTCCCCCGTGGTAGATCCGATCACTCGAACGGCAAAAATCGAGGTGACCCTTCCCTCCCAGGGACTGGTCCTCCCGGGAATGTTCGCCAGGGCAACGATAACCGCCGGCGAAAGGAAAGCCTCTATGCTTCCGAGGGAAGCGGTCAGCCGGCTTGCGGGGACTGGTGAGAGCGTCTGTTACGTTGTTGAGGGCGGGATAGCCGTTCTGCGGATCATCGAAACAGGTGTAGATCAGGGCGGCTTCGTCGAGATCACCAAAGGACTCTCCCCTGAAGAAGAGGTCATTACCACCAGGTCCAGGAGCGTCCGGGACGGTACCAGGATCGAGGTGTACCGTCGGTGAAACTCCCCGAGATCTCCGTCAAAAGACCGATAATGACCCTGATGGTCTTTCTCGCGGTCCTGATCATAGGGTCCATATCATTTCTGAACCTGCAGCTCGACCTTCTTCCCAGGATCGAACCTCCTGTCATGACCGTGATAACACCATGGCCCGGTGCTTCCGCCAGCGACGTGGAGCAGAGGATAACCAAGGTCATGGAGAACAGCCTGTCCATGCTTGAGGGCGTAGACGACATAATCTCCAAGTCAATAGACAA
>CAZAMZ010000200.1:0-3299 GCA_964486375.1 uncultured Synergistaceae bacterium
TCTCGGGCCTTTCAGCTTTACGGGCGGCAGGATCCTCTTCTTCTATTTCAATGAAAAGGCTCTCTCTCTGGGGCCTTTCCAGACTCTTGACAGTTGATGAAACGTAACTTTTCAAGGCTTCTATACCCTCACCGGAAAGGGCGCTGACTGTGAAAAATGGGGTTTTTGTCATTTCGAGCTCCTTTTCAAGTTCTGAAGTATTGGCCGGATCCGTCGGCAGGTCGGCCTTGTTCCCTGCGACAACTGACGGGAAGGAAAGAAGATCGGGGTTGAAGGTGCTGAACTCGTACCGCAGTGTTTTCCACTGCGTCAAAGGAGTGACGGGGTTCCCCATGGACAGGTCTATTACATAGACCAGGAGCCTTGTGCGTTCAATATGACGGAGAAAAGAGTGACCCAGTCCCCTGTTCATATGAGCCCCTTCTATGAGGCCTGGTACATCAGCTACGATCAGTCTCTCCGTACCCATGTCCATTATTCCGAGGTTGGGTGAAAGGGTTGTAAAAGGATAGTCGGCGATCTGGGGTTTCGAGCCTGAGATCGCCGAAAGAAGCGTCGATTTGCCTGCGTTTGGAAGTCCTACCAGTCCAACATCCGCCAGGATCTTTAATTCAAGCCTGAGATTTCTCGACTCCCCGTCCTCCCCCATTTCCGAAAAACGGGGGGAGCGCCTTCGGGAGGAGGCAAATCGAGAGTTGCCTCTCCCCCCCCTTCCTCCCCTTGCAGCAAGGAGGGTATCACCCTGGATGACAAGATCCGCAAGGACTCTTCCTGTTCCACCCTCAAGGACGACAGTGCCGCATGGCACCTTTATTGCTATATCCTTCCCCGATGCTCCCCTCTGGTTCCTGCCCCTTCCGTTGTTGCCGTTATCTGCAGAAAAGCGCCTCCGGTATTCGTAATCAGCCAGGGTTTGTATGCGATCATCAGCGATGAGTAGAACGTGACCGCCTCTTCCGCCGTCCCCTCCGTCAGGACCGCCTTTGGGTACGTATTTTTCCCTGCGGAAACTCAGGGCACCATTCCCTCCCTTGCCTGCCCTGACGGTTATCTCTGCCGTATCCAGAAACCTCAATATGAACACCCCTCGGATATGGAAAAAGGGCCCAAGTAAAACTCAGGCCCCTTTCTCTTCCCGCTCAAGCTGTTTATCATGCAACAACTGGTTCTATGGTGACGTATTTTCTTCCGGCCCTTGTCAGAAAACGCACGGTACCTTCTGACAGCGCGAAGAGTGTGTCATCCTTCCCTTTTCCGACGTTGTTTCCGGGATGATACCTGGTACCTCTCTGACGTACAATAATGCTTCCGGCCTTTACCACCTGGCCGTCACCCGTCTTGACGCCGAGCCTTTTGCTGATGCTGTCCCTTCCGTTGGTGCTGCTTCCCTGTCCTTTTTTATGAGCGAATATCTGAAGATTGATGATCATTGTTCACTTCCACCTCCGTAAGTTTTACATAAGAAGGATAACTCTTTTCTATCGAGCCCAGGACCCTTACCACAGTGTCTGCAATTATGCCAGCCATTGGGTTTTCGGGCTCGTCCCAGTCAATACTCACGTAACCCTCGTCTTCCCTTGTTTCTGATCTGACTCCCCTTATCGAGAGAACCTCCGCAAGACCGGTTTCCAGGGTCTGTATCAATGTTGAAAGGGCGGCACAGACGATATCCTTGCCGTATTCATCGTAACCGGTATGTCCGGACATAACCACGCCACAAATATTTCCGGATCTGGAAAAAACCTTGACCTCGGTCATCCTGATCGTCTAGAAGAATATATTTTCTATCCTTACAGAGGTGAAGGGCTGTCTATGTCCCTGGGTTCTCCTGGATTGCCTGGATTTGTTCTTGTACTTGAAGACCACGATCTTTCTGTCGCGCCCGTGTTCAAGCACCTTACCTTTCACCGTAGCTCCCGCGACGGAAGGCTCGCCTACAGTGATGCCACCGTCTGAGGCCAACATGAGGACCCTGGCGAATTCCACCTCACCGCCTTCGGGAGTGTCGATCCTTTCGATCCTGATGGTATCTCCTGGCGCTACCCTGTATTGCTTTCCTCCTGTTTCTATTACCGCATACATTCTTTCGCTTCCTCCTCCCGCCGGCGATGCAGGTGGCCCTTCAGGCTCTTGTGTACCTGTCCCGAGCGAAATATGACATGGTGAAAGCGATTCTATACGCCTCCACCTGTAGAGTCAACCGAGGTCGACCGAAGGGTGATTATATCATAAACATGGGAAAAGTTCATAATCCGGAAGTCTGGCTGTTTCCCAGTAGCGAGTGTGCGAGACCTTCCGCTTCCGGGTCGTCGGGGTCTCCCGCGAGCATACGTGCGATCTCCCTGATCCTGAGTTCCTTGTCGACTTCCAGGACACGGCTTACCTCCCCGTCCCTTTCGACCTTGAAGTGCTGGTCGGCAAGGGCGGCGATAGATGCCTCGTGGGTGATCAGGATCACCTGGCAGCGGCGGGAAAGCTTTTTCAAAGCATGCCCCGCAAGTACGGCAGCGCGCCCCCCGAGACCAGCCTCCACTTCGTCGAAAACAAGGATATCGGGCAGTAATTCATCAGGTGAGGCCGCCTGCAGCGCAAGGAGAATCCTGCTGAGTTCGCCGCCAGACGCTATCTTTGATACTGGGCCCTGCAAGTGCTTTCCGTCTGAAAGGAAGAAGGAAACTTCATCGGCCCCGCTGTGCCGGACCTTCTCCAGGGGCTTCAACGAGATCCCGAACCTAAGTCCCTCCATTGCCAGATCCATCAAGGTGGAGTTTACGGACTTTTCCAGTTCGGCTCCAGTGACCCTTCTCAGTTCTCTTAATGAGAGTGCCAGTGAAGATACCTCCTTTTTGAGGGCAGCCGATACTTCCTGGAGCTCGGAGACGACGTTGCGGCTCTCCCGGAGCCATTCAAGGTCTGATCTTGTTCTGCCGGCGAAGTCGACAAGGTCTTCCACACTATCTGCCCTTGCATACCTCATAAGCTTCCGGAGGGTCCCGAGTTTTTTTTCAAGGTTTTCAAATTCCTCCTGCAAGGATTGCTCGTTCTGATCGAAGGCAACGGATCTTAAAAATGTTTCCATTTCCTGGATCGAGGAAAGGATCTTTTCGATAATCTTTTCCATCGCCGGGTCATCTGCAAGGGAGAGCCTGATACTCTGGCAAAAACCTTCGATAGAAGAAGAAATCCCCTCACCGGAACTGCCTCCCGTCATTCTGTCGAGGGCAATTCTCAGCCTGTTCTGTTTTTCCAGGAGTGCAGAGATCCTGTTCATCTCGGTTTCCCATTCTGATTCACAGCCC
>CAZAMZ010000201.1:0-3259 GCA_964486375.1 uncultured Synergistaceae bacterium
GCTTGTTTTTTGTTCCCGATTTTTCAGGTTTTGTTTTTCGAGTCACGAGTTACGCGTTACGAGTTACGAGTTACGATCTTGTTTCTATGCCTTCGCCAGCACCGCGCCGAAAGCGATGGAAAGCAGTTTTGTTTCGGCGTTGTCGAAACGGCTCGTCAGAACTATCGGCTTGCGGGCGCCTACGATGACTCCTGCCCCCCTCCCGCGTGACAGGTAGAGCATCGCTTTCCCCAGGAGATTGCCCGCCTCTATGTCCGGAACGACAAGGATATCGGCATTGCCGGCCACATCGGATACTATTCCCTTGTGCCTTGCCGATTCCTCGCTCACTGCATTGTCCAGGGCGAGAGGCCCGTCGACCAGGCACCCCCTTATCTGCCCCCTCCGGTTCATCTGGGTAAGAACGGCAGCGTCAACCGTGCAGGGCATGTCCTGGTTCACCACCTCCACTGCCGCGAGCAAGGCAACCCTGGGACACTCAATACCCAGCTTGTGGTAGCATTCAACGGCGTTCTCGATGATACCATGCTTGGCGGTCAGGTCGGGGTACATTGACATCCCGCCGTCGGTCATGCAAAAGACCTTGCCCATCTTGGGTATCTCGAAAAGAAAAACATGAGAGAGAAGGGAACCAGACCTCAGCCCCCACTCCTTGTTGAGCACCGCCTTCAGAAGCGTGGCGGTCTTTACGTTGCCCTTCATGAGAAGATCCGCCTCACCCGAAGAGACCGCCCTGACCGCCAGTTCGGCCGCCCTGGCCTCATCGGGCTCTTCAACAACCTTGAAGGAGGACACGTCAATGGAGTATTCCGATGCTATCCTGTTGATCCTGCCCCTGTCCCCGAAAAGGATCGGTGTTACAACGCCCCTTTTGCCGGCTTCAGACACTGCCTCAAGTATATCCTCGCCGTGAGGTGCCGCCACGGCAAGGACCATAGTGGTGCCTGTCTGGCTCCTTGCAAGCAGGAAATCCAGAGTCTTGAACGACATACCTTCATGCCCTCCTTAGAACGCTGTCCCTGTATACCAGGGCTTCTTCCAGTCCCGACAGGACCCTGAGAGCACCCTGAGCAAGGGCGCTCATTTCGTCTTCTCCGGGGTAGACAAGGACCGGCGCGATCCACTGGACCCGGGAAGTGACAAGTTCCACGAAACGAACATCATGGGCTATGCCTCCGGTCAATATAACGGCATCCACCCTCCCCGAAAGTGCAGCAGCATAGGAGCATATTTCCTTTGAAACCTGCAGGGCCATCGACCTGTAGACCAGGCCTGCCTCTTCATCGCCGCCCTGGACGCGTGAAGATACTTCCCTCATATCACTTGTCCCGAGATAGCCCTTTAGCCCCCCGTTACCGACCAGCCGCTTCCTGAGATCCGCCATGGTGTACTTTCCGCTGAAGCAAAGCCTGGCAAGATCGCCCGCCGGGAGGCCTCCGGCCCTTTCAGGGGAGAAAGGACCGAATTCATTGGCATTGTTCAGGTCCACCATCCTGCCATGCTTGTGGGCACAGACCGTGATCCCTCCCCCAAGATGGGCGACGATCACGTCTACCTCATCCCAGTCCCTGCCAAGATCCTTCGCAGCCATCCGGACAGTGGCTTTGATATTGAGGGCATGGCCCAGTGAGCGCTTGGGAAATTCCGGAAGGCCCGTAATGCGGGATATGTCGTCCAGTTCGTCTACAGCTACAGGATCCACGATGAATGCCGGGATCCCCCTTGGCCTGGCGATGGCGTCGGCAATTATTCCTCCCAGGTTGGAGGCATGCTCCCAGGGCTTCCCCCGCCGGAGATCGCTGATGAGGTCTTCATCAACTCCGTAGGTCCCTCCGGGAATGGGGTCGAGGAGCCCTCCCCTTCCAACTACGGCATCCAGGGTGTCGAGGTCGCTTCCGTGGGTCCTTGAGGCATCCTCGATGGTTTTCATGCGAAATGCGTACTGGTCAGCCACCCTGGCAAAGGAGGAGATCTCTTCGGGGTCGTGGTTGACCGTTTCCTGCCAGAGACGTTCTCCGCCTGAGAACCATGCGATCTTGGTGCTTGTGGATCCCGGATTGATAGCCAGTATTTCAGGCGCCATTACTCAGCCCCCCGAATACGTTTTTGGTTCTTTTCATGAAAATTATACACTTGTTCCTCTGGAATCATGACGCATGGAGTATACTGTTCTCCGTCACAAAAGACAAAGTTCGGGGAGGCTTAATAAATGGTAGTCTGCTATGCCGATGGCGTCTTTACTGAACTGGAAAAAGCTTCTCTGCCCCTTTCAGATCTTGCATTTCAGAGGGGGATAGGAGTATTCGAAACTATCAGGACCTACGACGGCAGGCTTATGGCACTGACACCCCACCTGGAGCGCCTGGCCTCTTCAGCCCGCCAGTGCAGGATCGCCCTTCCTCTCCCCATTGAAGAGATGAAGGACATCATCCGGCAGGGGATAAAGCTTTTCGGGGTAGAGGGCAGGGCCCGGCCATTCATAACAGGGGGAGATGTCCTTGACAGGGAACAGGGTTTCACAAAACCCCGCTTCTACGTCTTCTTCGAACCCCTGGGGGCACCACCCGACAGGTCCTACAGGGAAGGGGTGGCCCTGCACCCTGTAAACGCATCAAGACCGATGGCCAGCATCAAGAGCATAAACTACCTGGGGAGTTACGGATTCCTTCACGAAGACCCTGAAGCGATCGAGATCCTCTACTGCGGCGCAGGCGAGATAACCGAGTCCTCTCACAGCAACGCATTCATGGTGAGCGACGGGAAGATCGTCACCGCCCCGGGGGCAAGGGTCCTCCCTGGAACGATGAGGGGGATGACCCTGGAGATGGCCAGGGAAGCCGGTTTTTCTACAGAGGAAAGATGCCCCATGGTCGATGAACTGAAAAGTTGCAGCGAATTTTTCATAACAGGCAGCGTCAAGGAGATACTTCCCGTTGTGCGGATCGGCAGGACAACCATAGGCGGCGGCAAGCCAGGCCCCGTATCGGCACATTTGAGAAAGCTCTATCTTCAGAACCTTGAAAGGTGGATGGAGTAAGGGCGTGACGCGTGACTCGTAACTCGTGACTCGGAAACCGTAAAACAAAGGCGTAACGCGTGACGCGTGACTCGTGACTCGTGACTCGGGAACCGGGAACCGAAAAACCATAAGAGTGACGCGTGACCAGGGATCAGGAAAACCTTAGTGACAAAAAAGGCTTGTTGCTGGTCAGTTACGGTTTTTCAGATGACGGATGAGTCCTGAAAGCATTTGCATGAG
>CAZAMZ010000202.1:0-3238 GCA_964486375.1 uncultured Synergistaceae bacterium
CTCCGGGTGAACCTCCAACGACGAATCTGTACTGCCCTGCCGGAAGCTGCATAAAGCCGTTGCCGTTGGCATCCGCCATGTAAACACCCTGAGTTACCGAATAGATATTTTTGCCCAGCTTTTCATTATGATAACCGTTGTTGGGATCATCATGCTGGAATTTTTTAATAACCGCTGATGATCCGGCAGGGACAGTAAACTCCCCTGGTTCCAGAACAGCCTGGATCGCCCCGGAGCCATGGACCACCCTTGCGTAGACTGTGTAAGGTCCGGATATTGCAAAGACCGTGGAGGCCAAGGTCACAATGATTGCCATTACAAGAAGAGGTATTGCAAGGTTCTTTCCTTTCATGATGTCACTCTCCTTTGGCATTTGGGAGATCAGGCTGCTAAATGTAAAGTTTTTTCACAGTTTGCCCCAAATCTTGTAGGAAAAAGAGTAGCCTTCGTTTTCAGCGGCTTCCTTGACAGCTGACCGCACTTTCTTGTAATCGAAAGTGTAGTCGTATTTCTTGCCGAAAAGGTTTGCCTGCTGGTCGACGACACCCTCGAGACCTTGAGTGCTAGAAGACACTTTGCTCGTCTTGAAGGATAGCCCCGGGCTCAGGTCATCGCTTCCCCCTGCACCAAATCCAGATTTCTCCTCCTTCAGCATCTCGGTGAAAGTAACCTCCTTGTTGTTGTCGTCGACTTTGAAACGTGCAGTATAGGTCAGTTTCTGTTTGCTCAAAAACGCCTTTCTTTCTGCGATTACGCAGTCGAGGCAGTACACTTCTTTCTTGTCCACGAAATTTCCGGGAACGCCTCTGATTCTTTCGGTGACATTTTCCAACACTCTCTCTCTGCTCATGTCTTCCCCCCCAAAAAGTCGATCCTGGAATTTTAATAAAAACAATTATATGCCCGGGATTTCATAGGGACAATGATGCCAGGTAAAATTCCCGGCTAAAGCACAACTCCCGACAGGCCGCGCATATCGGGAAGTTCTTCATGAAATCGATTCACGGTTTCGATAGTTCGAAGCCATTCGTAGAACAAGCCTTTCTGGTCTGTCATTACGACTCCCGCGCTCTTCATGCGGTTAAGCCCGATCTCCTGTCCCTGGCCAGGTGTCCCGACCGCATCGACAACTATCGCCACGCGATATCCCCTTTCAAGCAGTCCCAGGGCCGAATGCATGACGCAGACATCCGTTTCCAGCCCGACCAGTACCGCCGTTTTTCGGCCTGTTCGCTCCACGGCGGCAAGAATATCGGGCTGGCAGGCAAGACAGAAAGAGACTTTGTCGAAAACGGCAGTGTTCCCAGGGAGCGTTTGAACGAGTTCACGGGCCAGCAGCTGTTTTCGGCTTTCTTCCGCGGTGACTACCAACGGGATCTGCCTCCATTGCGCGAGCCTTATGAGCCAGCACACGCTTTTAAGCAGCCGCTGGCCTTCCGGACGCGGCAACTTGTCCAGGAAAACATCCTGAACATCTATCACGATAAGCACGGAGTCATCCGCTTCGAGAAGAGAATATGGTCCTGGGATGCTTCTCCGATAAGGTTCCAGGGTACTTTCATCCATCGCACGGCAATGACCGTGCGAACCTGCATGGAATGACCGGTTTTTCCCATCTTTTTCCATCAGGCACCTCCAATAGATCGGGATCAATACAGGAAGCTGGATGGAATTTCCTTCGGAACCTGCATCTTCAGTTCGGTTTTCTTACCCTCTCTTTCTACAGTTACGGGTATCGTTTTCCCAAGATTGTTCTGGACTATTATCTTGAATTCCTCGATGGAGCCTTTCGGGTCGAGATCGGTACCAGCCGCGGAGATCAGCCTGTCCCCGGATTTAAGGCCCAGCGTTGAGGCAAAACTATCCTGGTAAACGATCGAAAGGTACAAAGGATTTGTCACAGGGGTCCAGACTCCGAACCGGAAAACAGAAGGCCTGGGCTCTATCGCAAGAGCGTATACAAGTTCCTTCGGAATATTGTCCCTGAAGGTGGAAGACCCTCCGTAGATCTCACGCAGGATCGAGTTCTGGGAGGCCAGGATCTCTTCCGTCATAGCCAGTGCCGCCTGTGATCTTTTTTGAAGATCTTGTGATTGAGGACCCCAGTCTTTGGACTGCTGCCCAGCCACAATGGCCTTCATCATATGCTCGGCGGCAAGATGCTGGTTCGCTCCGGCTTCCAGCAGATTCTTCAGTAACGTTGACCGCGACGGATCATCAGTCTGGACATCCTTTATGCGCCGCAGGGCAACTTCGAGTTTCGTCTGGTAATTGTAAAGTTCCTGGGGTACGCCCTGAAGAAAACCGTGCCCCCGGGTGATCTCGTCTGCCCAGTGATAGATGACCTGGTGGTCATGGCGAAGGATCAGAAATTCAAGGATAGAGGTGTCAATAACGTCCATAGGACCTGGGCCCTGGGTGGAAGGCTCGGCCGTCGCAACGGTGGGGGCCTGGGTTTCCCATGGCCTCACTGGGAGGGATGGGTTGAGAGCAATAATGAAAGCAGAGGGGACAAGAATGCGGGTAGACTCGAGCTCGATGACCATCCCAATAACATTCCCTTTTTCATCAAGTGCGGGAGTTCCGCTGTTTCCTGAGAAAGTTTCGCCCGACAGGACATACCTTTCGACTCCGTCCGTTCCCTGGTGCGCTTCCGAAACTGACAACCGGATGAAACCGAAAGCGCCTTCTCTAGCTGCCGCGCAGTTAACCACTGTTCCGGGTGAGATTTTGACCTGCGCAATATCCAGCATTTTCCTCCCCTGCACGGGGAGATCGATAAGCGCTATTCCCCTTTTTTCGTCGAGGTCTACCATACCCGCAGAGGAGACCTCATCCCCGGACTGGAACTTGAGCGTCACCTTCCGGGCATCCTTGAGCAGACCCAGGGATGTTGCGGCCCTGTTCTCCCCGAGGGAGACAAAAGCCATACCCGAGACACTGGAGCCATCTGATCTCTCGACCGTCATCAATGCGATGGACTGGATCACCTTTGTGAGGGCGGCGGCATCCATCTGCGCACTTGCCTGACCGGGCCCAATGCAGGTTGCAAATAGGACAGAAACGATCAGTGAAAACAAAAGGTATTTCCCTGTAGAACCTCGCATCATTTCACCACCCTTTTTCATTTGAGGAAAATGATACACCCAAACCGTCGTGGAGGGCGCAAAGAAATCCTGCTCAGGCCTGCATTACTGACTATTCCGTGTTTTGACCTTCTCGCCGAAGTCTCTTTCCA
>CAZAMZ010000203.1:0-3219 GCA_964486375.1 uncultured Synergistaceae bacterium
AACCATCCAGGTGATAATGAGGCTTCCCCTCGCAAGTGTCCAGGTTATCCAGGGTTGCATTCTTTTTTCGGTTCTTGCCTTCGAGTTTTTCCGTAACTACAGGGTTTTGATTGTCCGGAGGGAGCGTAACTAGAATGGATATCCTTGTCCCGATACTGGCAGCAGCCGTCAGGAGTGGAACTCCTATACTTTATGCCTCTCTCGGCGAAATACTGACTGAAAGGTCAGGAGTGCAGAACCTGGGTCTGGAAGGCCTTATGCTTATGGGGGCCTTTACAGGATTTTCCGTGGCCTATTCTACAGGAAACCCCTGGTTTGGTGTTTTGGCTGCGTTTTTTGTAGGGGTATCCATCTCATTCGTTCATGCCTTCCTTTCGGTATCAGTGGGAGCCAACCAGGTGGTTAGCGGGCTTGCCGTGACAATGTTCGGTACGGGGGCAAGCTCCATGCTGGGAAGAAAGATGATCGGCCTGACCATATCAGGATTTGGCAAGCTTCCAGTACCAATTCTGTCGGAGATACCAGTTGTTGGACCCGTATTTTTCGAACATGATCCACTTGTCTACATTTCCTACGGTCTTGTTATATTCCTTGTCTGGTTTATCTTTTACACCAGGCCGGGACTGAACCTCAGAGCGGTGGGAGAATCCCCTGTAGTAGTAGATGCCATGGGCCTCAGCGCCGTCAGGCTCAGGTATTTCTATACCATGATCGGTGGCGGGCTTGCCGCGGTGGGAGGAGCCTATATGTCAGTTGCCTACACGAAAATGTGGGGCGAAGGCATGACTGCAGGAAGGGGCTGGATAGCCATTGCGATAGTCATCTTTGCCGTTTGGCACCCGGCGAGAGCTGTCCTTGGAGCGTACCTTTTCGGCGGCGTGGGAGCCATGCAGCTGAGGATCCAGGCCGCAGGAACAAGTTTCCCTGCCCCTCTTCTTATGATGATGCCCTACATATTCACCATACTCGTACTGCTGGTCATATCGATCAGAAAGGGAAAGGGGATCCTGATAGATTCACCCGGGTCCCTCGGGATACCCTATTCAAGAGAGGAAAGGGGCTGACAGCGGGGGTGGGATTATCTCCCCTGTTTCACCCTCGAAAGGTCTGCAATGGGTTCTATGTACTGATACTGTGGTTCCGAATCCCAGGGGAACAGGATCCAGGTTTCCTGGCTTACCTCGGTAATGAAAGTGTCCGTCAGGGGTCTTCCGTCGGGTTTTGCATATACCGTAGCAAAGTGGCTTTTGGGAAGCATCTCCCTGACTATCCTGGCCGTTTTGCCCGTATCGACAAGGTCGTCGATTATCAGGCATTTTTCGTTGTCTTCTGCGACCTGTTTTAGGACTCTGGATTCTCCCTGGGACCTCACGGTGTAACTGGAAACACAGACTGTATCGATAAAATGGATGTCAAGTTCCCTTGCGATTATTGCCGCAGGGACAAGCCCCCCCCTGGCAATAGCTGTTATTCTCTCCCAGTCCTGGCGGATCTCAAGAAGTCTCCAGGCAAGGACCCTGCAGTCGTTGTGAAACTGCCCCCAGGAGACAGGGTAGGTTTTTCGGTACCTGGTTTCCACGTTTTCCATTTTAATTTTAATACTCCCTTCAATCAGAGAAAATCAAAGGTCAGGAACGCTTCCACCTTGTGCCGTGAGAAGTATCCTCGAGCAGCACGCCCATGACCGCGAGTTCATCCCTTATCGAATCGGCTCTTCCGAAGTCCCTGTTCTTTCTGGCTTCCTCCCTTTCGGCTATCATCCTCTCGATCTCTTCAGGGTCGATCTTGAGGGAGGCCGATGGTTTTTCCGTTCCTGCCAGTCCCAGGATCCCATTCGCATAGCGGAAGAAGGAAAGGGCGGTTTCCCTGAAAGACCATGACAGGGTTTTGCCGCCCGATGTGGCCTGGTTAACCGTCCGGACTACCTCAAAAAGAACACCGACAGCCCCGGCGGTGTTGAAGTCGTCGTCAAGGGCTGCATTGAAACGCTCAAGGCAATCTTCAACATATGAGGTTTCAGCCTTGTTGTTGCCGGAGTCCCCGTTCGTGTTAGCGTTTTGAAGTTCAAAGATGCAATTCTGTATCCTGGATGCACCGCTCTCAGCCTGTCGAAGGCTGTCATCGGAGAAGCTGATCGGTGAGCGGTAGTGGGCTCCAAGCATAAAGAGCCTGATAGCGGACGGAGAGTATTTCTCCCTTGCCTCCCTGGCAGTAAGGAAATTGCCCAGAGACTTTGACATCTTCTCCTGATCGAGGAGTATATAACCGTTATGTATCCAGTAATTGACGAAAGGCTTTCCCGTTGCTGCCTCGGCCTGGGCAACCTCGTTCTCATGGTGCGGAAAGACAAGGTCGCTTCCCCCGGCATGGATGTCGATCGTCTCGCCCAGGAGCTTCATTGACATGGCGCTGCATTCGATGTGCCAACCTGGCCTGCCCTCACCCCAGGGACTATCCCAGAAAGGTTCGCCTTCCTTCCTGGATTTCCAGAGGACAAAATCAAGGGGATGGCGTTTGCGGGAGTCTATCTCGACCCTGGCCCCGGAAAGAAGGTCCTCCAGGGACTGCCTGGCCAGGCGTCCGTATCCGGGAAAGGACATTACGTCGAAATACACATCCCCTTCGACAACATAGGCATGCCCCTTCTGCTCAAGGAGGCGGACAAGATCAATGATCTCGGGGATGAATTGGGTTGCCCTCGGCGAGTACGTCGGACGCTTGATTCCAAGGGCATCTGCATCCTCGAAATAGGCCTGTATGAATCGGTCTGCTAGTTCAGCAACGGAAATCCCCAGTTCAGAAGCCCTGTTGATCATTTTGTCATCTATATCAGTGAAATTCTGGACAAAGACCACCTGCATGCCCTTGGCCTCCAGGTAACGCCGAAGGGCGTCAAAAACAATGAAAGGACGGGCGTTGCCTATGTGAAAGTAGTCGTATACGGTAGGTCCGCATGAATAGCTGGTGACCTTTTGTGGATTCTGGGGCAGGAAAGGTTCCTTCTTGCGGGTCAGGTCGTTGTAAAGTTTCAATGTCATAACTAGACCTCCAGAGCGCTTAGGCATGCAACCATTAGGGTATCCTATATCAATAAGTTCCTTAATACACCTCAACCTCCAGACAGGTTAAGATCCCGCTTCAGGATAATGGATCTCTTTAAAATCAACCCTTTTGGGAATAGACTAGCATCCAAGGCCTTTGGATCCGGAAAAGGGGAAT
>CAZAMZ010000204.1:0-3212 GCA_964486375.1 uncultured Synergistaceae bacterium
ATATGCCCTGACTTCCGAGGCCTTTAATCCATGGCAATGGATCTCTTCCTTGAAAAACCTCAGGCTTGAACAACGTGTTGCCTCGTCACCCATCGATCGGAGATCTTCAATGATCCTGCAGGCCAACCGTTCTGTCTCCATTGTTTTAACTCTCCGCATGAAACATGGTTTATTGATCATTATTCTGATGCAAGAAATGACGAGTCGGGACGCCCATCTGCCAGAAAGGATCTCTCCTTGCCCTTTATCCAACTCAGGATTTCTCGGCACTGACGACTCCATTTCCTGATAAAAACAACAGGATCATCACGTTATCGGGCACCCGTAACGCTTTTCCCTTCCTGCTGATGACAGTTGCCTTCAAGTTTTCTCAAGCTGTCTCCAAAAACCTGTTAAGATCCTTGACATCAAGAGAATGCCCCACGGCGGTCTCATAGGAAATTCGCCGATCCCTGACCAGAACTGCCAGGCTTTGCTCAAAGGTGAACATTCCGTCTTTGGGACCTGTCATGATAATGTTGCGAAGCTGTTGGGTCCCTCCCGAACGGATCCTGTTTTTGACGGCATTGGTACCGACCAGCATTTCCGTAACAAGGATCCTCCCCCCGTCCAGCCGTGGAAGAAGCTGCTGGCAGCATATTCCCAACAGCGTGTTCGAGAGCTCCGCCTTGATCTGCTCCTGCTGGATGCCCGGGAAAACGTCAACTATGCGTTCAATGGCGCTTGCCGCATCCCGGGTATGAAGGGTTGCAAGAACAAGATGCCCAGTTTCAGCGGCGGTTATCGCCAGAGAGATCGTTTCCAGGTCCCTCATTTCGCCTATCATAATGACATCCGGATCCTGCCTTAAGACTTTTCTGAGGGCCTGGCTGAAGTTCTTAGAGTCTTTGCCCATTTCTCTCTGGTTAATAAGGGCCTTTTTGGGATGAAAAACGTATTCAATCGGATCCTCGAGGGTTACCACGTGAACGTTTTTGTGAAGGTTTATCTCCTCTACAAGGGACGCCATCGTTGTAGACTTTCCGCTTCCTGTAGGCCCTGTAACAATGATCAGGCCGCTGTTGGATTGAGATAGTTTCCTGATTATCCACGGAATCCCAAGCTCATCAGGATTGGGGATCACGGACTTGATGTGCCTTACACTGAGGGAAGGGGATCCCATGGAAAGGAAGGCGTTCATTCGGAACCTTTCGCCATTCTGCAGCGCATGGGCAAAATCGATCTCGTGCCCGTTCTGCAGTTCCTCGTAAGAATCGGCACCAAGAAGTCTCTCTATGAAGCCGGCAATTTCTTCTGCTGCGAGGGGATCCATGTTATCCGCTACATGGAGTTTCAGGTTCTCCATGCGGAAAATGGGGGGGAAACCTGCCTTCAGATGCAGGTCGCTTGCCCTTAGGTCTACAATATTCCTGAGGAACTTCTCTCCGTCAAGATTCGGGTGCCCCACCGGAACGGCAGGGAAGCTTTCAAAAAACTGGTCCTTGATCTGACCTGTGTTACCACTATAGAATCCGTCGCTCCAGTCCTTCAAGTCCACCGACCACAATGCTGCATTGATCTTTTCCGATGCACCCCGGTTCAAAATTATCCTCCTCCTTTCTTTTGCTCCGGCTGCCGGTTTGTCCCTGTCTATACCCAATGCCTTCCAAAAAATTTTCCCGGTTTGGCTTTACCATCTTGTTGATATTTCGTCATTTATGACTATTGATCCTTCTGTTCACTCCCTGAAACTCACGAACTCTTCAGGAGAAAGGACTTTCAGGGAGGCAATACCCGAAAAAGGAATCCCTTCACTGGAAATAACCGGAACCCCCGCAGAAAGGGCGGCTTCCACGAAGGGGCGTTCTCCTTCGTCAAGCAGGTGTCCGTTGTACCTTTGGGGGGATATCCACCTGCTCTTCGTCTTTACAAGGGACAGTACCGGTTCGAAAAGAGACGGTGAAAGGCGAAAACGGGGACGTTCAAGAATGTCCCTGTATTCGAAAAAGATCCTGGAATCCAGTACCAGGGCAAAGGAAATGTTAACCAGTTCGTTCAGAATCCTTCCCGGGGCGCTATCTGAACGCAGAAAACCTGAAACAAGAACATGGGTATCGAGAACAAAGTAACTCATTTCCCTTTCTTCTCCTTTTCCATGGCATGCCTCCGAAAAGCTATTTCCTCCCGGATCTCTTCCCCGGAGACTGTTTCTGCCCCCTTGCTTCCTGCCTTAAGTCGCGCTTTTTCAAGGGCTGCCTGGGCCCTCATTCGAAGGATGGTGTCGGCAAGGGATATAACGTCCTCCCCCTCCGAAACCGAAACACAGACGGCCATTGGTCTGGATCTGGACAGAACCAGGGTCACTTCAGAATCGGATAAAATCCCGGGATTGTTTTTAAGGTCCCTGCTTGAAACGGTATTCAATAAACGTCCCCCTAAACGTCCCTTTTAAACGCCTATTTAACGTCCTATTTTATGTCCTAACATTATACACCTATTGTCAACCCCTTCAGTGTTTTGCTTGTGAGAAGTGAGACGAAGAGGCGAAAGCACAAGGCGGCAGGAAAAACAAACCTGAAAATGCGTGAGACGTGAGATGTTGATGTGAGATCCGAGATGTGAGAAGTTAAATCCAAAGCCAAGGCAAAAGCCTAAAAACATTTGCTCCGCAGACGCAGAACCTCGTTGGATCACCTCCCTCGTTAAACCTCGGGACTATGTCAGCAGGCTTTGCCCTGACCTGGCCGGCTTGCTGTCGGCGTAGGTCAGGGTCACAGAGAAAAGCAATGAGTCAGGCATCGGGAGGTTGAAAAATCCAGGATCTAGTAAATCGTGAACAATGGATCGGAAGGATCAAAGGCATCAACGGTGAATGGTCAGGTCATATAAGCACCAACCGGGGTTTTTGTGGATCTATAATAATTATGGTCCTATTGCGACAGGGGGTGTTCTCTTGATAGATCTTCATTACGGGAGACAGGCCTTCGATTTCGATTGCGGTGCTACGGCACTTCAGACAGTTATGGCTTATTACGGGGTCGAAGTACGCCTTGATGAACTTATGGAGAACCTTGGCACCAACGAGGAAGGCACAAGCATCTACAATATTATCAGGACTGCACAGAGATACGGCTTCGATGTCCATGCCCGTTCAGGCTGGACATTGAAGGAACTTAAAAAGAAGATCGATGAGGGGGTTCCGGTTATTGTTTTGTTGCAGGCTTGGGCCGAAC
>CAZAMZ010000205.1:0-3208 GCA_964486375.1 uncultured Synergistaceae bacterium
GGCGGCTTCCTACTCACCCAGGTGTTCGAGCATAAGGGCCGCCGAAAGGGTCGCCGCCACGGGGTTGGAGGTTCCCGTTCCGGCAATATCAGGAGCCGACCCGTGTACCGGTTCGAACATGGATAATCCGTCCCCGATGTTGGCCCCTGCCGCTGTCCCCAAGCCTCCAGCAATCCCGGCCAGGAGATCGCTCACAATGTCACCGAACATGTTCGGGGTGAGTATCACACCGTATCTGCCGGGGTCACGAGCCAGGTGGTAGCAGAGGGCATCGACGTTGACAACGTTTAGTGACAAGCCGTGTTTTGAAACTTCGTCAAGGGCCATCTCTTCCCAGAATCCGTATATTATCGGGAGTGCATTTGATTTTGAGGCCAAAGTCACGGCACTTTCGCCACGTTGCCGGGCTTTGCGACAGGCCCAGGAAGCAGCCCTGCGTATTGCCGGTTCTGTTGCAATTCCTACCTGAGCGGCGCAGGAAACTGGTTTTCCGAAGGTAAGCCGAAAAGATCCCTGAGCTTCGTAAAGTCCTCTCTTAACGGGGAAAGATGTTTCCATTAATTCACCGTCACACCTGGCGCCTATACCCATGTAGAAGTCTTCCGTGTTCTCGCGTACCACGACGGTATCCACTCTTATTCCGGGAACCGGGGTTTCCACGCCTTCATAGGTTCGGGATGGCCTCAGGTTGATGTACTGGTCAAAGTGGAACCTGAGGTTAAGAAGTATTCCCCTCTCCAGTATCCCGGGCTTCACTTCCGGATGGCCTATGGCTCCAAGCAGAAGTGCGTCGCAGGTGGCTATCTCCTGCAATGCTGATTCAGGCAGGACTTCGCCTGTTTTAAGGTAATGCAGTCCCCCGAAAGGGTAGTCGGCCCACTCAACGCTGAATCCGAAGATCCTTCCGGCAGTGTCGGTGGTCTTTTTTGCCTCGGAGATCACCTCGGGCCCTATCCCGTCCCCTGCAATTGTCGCTATCTTGTGTTTTCTCATGTTCATCTTTCTTCCCCCATTTTCAATTCTTTCCGGACGAAGGGTATCAGTCCTCCTGAAGAGATAAGCCCTTCCAGGAAAGGGGGGAAGGGCGCAAAATGTAATATCTCGCCCGTTCTTTCAACCCCGATTGTTCCCGACGAGGGGCAGACAGTCAAAATGTCCCCTTCCTGTATGTGGCTTTTAGCCTCGGGGCATTCAAAGATAGGGAACCCCACGTTTATTGCATTGCGGTAAAAGATGCGCGCGAAGGAAACTGCTATTACGCCGCCGCAAAAAGCTCCTTTCAGAGCCAGTGGGGCATGTTCCCTTGAGGATCCGCAACCAAAGTTCTCTCCTGCAACGATGAGATCGCCGGGAGCGATCTTTTCTGCGAAAGCAGGGTCAATATCCTCCATGCAGTGTTTCCCGAGTTCTTGAGGGTCCGATGTAACGAGGTAGCGGGCCGGGATAATGACGTCGGTATCAATATCATCTCCGAAGACCCAGGCTTTTCCCTTCAGGGTCCTATCCACTGGAGATCACCTCCGAAGGGTCGGTTATTCTGCCTGTAACGGCGCTTGCTGCAGCAACAAGGGGACCCGAGAGCACGACTTCGCTTCCGGTATGACCCATGCGGCCGACGAAGTTGCGGTTGCTGGTGGATATGCAGCGTTCACCGTCAGCCAGGATACCCATGTGGCCGCCCAGGCATGGACCGCAGGTCGGAGTACAGACCACGGCTCCCGCATCTATGAATGTACCAATGTATCCGAGGCGGAGGGCATCAGCGAAGATCTCCCTTGTAGCAGGGATCACGATGCAGCGAACGGAGGGGTGTACCTCTCTGCCCCGGAGCACCTTCGCCGCCTGCTCCAGGTCTGAAAGCCGGCCGTTCGTGCAGGAGCCGATAAATACCTGGTCCACGGAAAGTTTCCCGACCTGAAGGGCCGGATGCACGTTGGCGGGTGAATGTGGCAGTGCCACAAGTGGGGTAAGTCCCGAGACGTCCACTACCATTTCCCGCTCGTACCGTGCTCCTTCTTCAGGGTAGACCGGCTCGAAATCCCTTACGGCGCGCTGCTTGACCCAATCGAGGGTTTTTTCGTCTGGTACGAAAAGCCCTGTCTTGGCGCCTGTTTCCACGGCCATGTTCGCGATAGTAAAACGGTCGTCCATGGGCAGGGAGGACAAGGCTTCTCCGGAGAATTCCAGCGCCATGTATCTTGCGCCCTGAACGCCTATCCTGGAAAGCAGGGCGAGGATCATGTCCTTGCCGCGAAAATTTTCCGGTCTCTCACCCTCGAAGCGTACTTTTATAGTGGAAGGGACCCGGAGCCATGTATCTCCCAGTGCCCATGCCGCGGCCAGATCGGTGCTGCCTACCCCGGTCGCGAAAGCGCCCAGGGCGCCCCCTGTGCAGGTGTGGCTATCGGCTCCCAGCACGACCTCTCCAGGAAGGATGTGACCCTGCTCGGGAAGAAAGGCGTGTTCGATCCCCACCCTGCCCTGTTCCCAGTACAGGACACCCTGCTCCAGGGCGAAATCCCGGGCCTCTCTGGTCTGCTGGGCCGCCGCTATATCCTTGTTGGGCGTGAAGTGATCGGGAAGGACAGCGCAGCGCCCCGGGTCGAAGACCTTCTCAGCCCCCATTTCTTTAAAAGAACGAACTGCGGGGGGTGCGGTAATATCGTTCGCGAAAGCCAGATCAACCCGAACGCGGCATATGGCCCCTTCTTCCGTGGGATCATCCGACCTTCTGGACAGGATAGCCTGGGCCAGGGTCATTGGCATTGAAAACAACTCCTTTCGCTGCGGCTACCTGGTGCAGTCGATTCACTGCGTTCACGTAGGCTTTTATGCTGGCTTCGATCACATCTGTGCTTGCCCCTCGCCCCTGGGCGGATAATTCACCCAGCGCCAGGGTGATGTGAGCTTCACCTACCGCGTCGGATCTCCGACTGACGGCTTGTACACGGTAACTGGTCAGGACTGGCTCGATTTTTGTGAGTCGCTTCAGGGCGGCGTAAGCGGCGTCTATCGGGCCGTTGCCGGTGGCGGCGTCGCTCCATTTTGCTCCGTTTTCCGAAAGGGTTATTGTGGCAGTGCCAGTTCCGTGAGCGGCGTGGACGGAAAAATCCTCGAGGGAAAATCGCCTGCAGGGAGCAACAGAGATAATTTCGTCAACTATCATTGCTTCCAGGTCTCCGTCGGTTACCATTTCCTTGCGGTCGCT
>CAZAMZ010000206.1:0-3200 GCA_964486375.1 uncultured Synergistaceae bacterium
CTTCCCGTCGGTGTAATGACTGCCCTGATAGGCGGTCCCTTGTTCTGCTTTCTTCTCTGGAGGGGCAGATGATGAGCCTGCTCTCTCTTCAGGACATCAGGGTCACCCTGGGCTCCCGGGAAGTCCTCCGGGGAATAGACCTCGACATCCCACCCGGGCAGATTGCGGCTCTTCTCGGTCCCAACGGAAGCGGCAAGAGCACCCTGCTTGCGGCTGCCGCCGGGGTGGGGCGAAGGAGTTCAGGCAAGGTGTTCGTTGACGGGAAGGATATAGACACCCTTTCCCGGCGGGAGGCCGCGGGGAAAGTCGCCGTCGTGCCCCAGCAGACCGGTTTTCTCATGCCCTTCACGGTCATGGAGACCGTGCTCATGGGTCGTTTTCCTGCCGCAGGAAGGTTTGCGAGGCTCTCGGCCGAGGACCACCGCCTGGCGGCGGCATCCCTTGAGGCCGTCGACCTGGGGTCCTTTGCGGAAAGGCTGGTGACGGACCTTTCAGGAGGGGAGGCTCAGAGGGTTGCCATAGCCAGGGCCCTGGCCCAGCAGACTCCTGTCCTCCTTCTGGACGAGCCGGTAAGCGCCCTTGACCCCAGGCACGCCGTTGCCGTTTTCCGCCTCCTGGAGGCTTTGAAAAAAGAGGGCAAAGGGATCCTGGTGGCCCTTCATGACATCAACTATGCCCTGAGGTTTGCCGACAGGATACTATTCCTCAAGGACGGCCTTATTGTCGAGCCCCCTTCCCCGAGGGCTGTCGACGGAAACATTCTTGCCGAGATCTTTGACACGCCCTGGATACTTGAAGATCTTGCGGGAGGCGGAAGGGCTGCCTTCCCGATGGCCTGACCTAGGAGGCCAGGGCGAAAAGGGCGTTAAGCACCCCTCCGGCCACGAGCGCCGCCAGCAGCATTATCCCCACGGAACGCAGCATGTCCTTCAACCCCAGTTCGCGCCACAGGACAATGAAAGTCGCTATGCACGGGAAGGTCATTGCCAGGGTCACGACGGCCACTACCATCTGGCCCGGGTTGAGCCTCATTGGAAGAAGCATCCCCACAGCAACGTCCTTTCGCAGGAATCCGAGAATGATAGGTCCGGCGGTCTCCGGCGGGAGTCCCAGTACTCCCCTGAAAAGGGGTGAAAGAAATGCCGAAACGGTATCCATGAACGCCGAACCGGAAATAAGGTTCGCAACCAGGACCCCTGCAAGTACCATGGGAATGGCTTCAATCAGAAAACCCTTGATACGGAACCACAGTTTGAAGAAAATGCCCCTGACCGAAGGCATCCTGTAGGGCGGTATCTCTACAACCAGTTCGGGGCTGTAGCCAGGGAGAAGTTTGTGCAGTATCCTTCCCAGGATGACCCAGGAAGCCAGCAGGGTGCCGTAAACTGCCAGAACATAGTGCCCCCCGAGGTCTCCCAGCGCACCTATGATCATGGCCTGGAGCCCTGCGCAAGGAATAGCCACCGATATCAGGGTCGAGGCTATGAAACGTTCCCTCGGCGAGTCCAGGATCCTCGTTGCCATGATCCCCGGGACGTTGCACCCCAGGCCGAGAAGGTTTGGAACTATGGCAAACCCGTGGAGCCCGACCCTGTGAAGCATGGCATCGAAGAGCACCGCAAAACGGGGCAGGTAACCCACGTCCTCAAGAAAACTGAGCACCGCGTAGAAAGCGGCCACGTATGGCAGGACCATCACCAGCGGTACGTATAGGCCGGTAGTAAGGAGACCAAAACTGAGTTCAGGGTCTATCTCGCCTTCAAAGAGCGTCCCTATCAGGGTTCGGAAAAGGAAAGTCTCCTCGCCTCCCAGTATCGGGCCCAGCCATTCAAAGACAGGCATGAAGGCGTGATCGAAGACGGGGTTGAGCACGAAGTCGATAAGCCCTTCCCCCAGGAACCTGACTGCCATGAAACTTCCCACCACAGCGAAAACACCTAGCAGGGCTCCCCAACCGGGGTGGACCGAAAGGTCCTCTATCCTGTCCCTGATGGTGTGGTGCCTGTGCTCGATCGTTTGCACTGCCCTGATGATATCGCCTATCCTGCTCCAGCGTTCTTCGCAAGGTACAGCAATGCCGGTCCGGGCTTCGTCCAGGCGCGATATCAGTTCGCTTATGCCTTTGCCGATGACGGCAACAGTCCCGACGACGGGTACGCCCAACTCTTTCTCCAGGGCCGGAATATCTATATTGATCCCCTCGTGGCGGGCTTCGTCGACCATGTTCAGGGCCACTATGGATGGTAATCCCAATTCCAGGACCTGAAGGGTAAGGTTCAGGTTCCGTTCCAGCGCTGTGGCGTCGACGGTAATGACTACAACATCTGCGCCTTCTTCTATGATCCTTCTGGCGACCTCTTCGGCCTCGTTGGTGGGTTCTATAGTGTAGGCCCCGGGGACATCTATCAGGCGGTACCTGGTTCCCTCGTAACGCAGGGTCCCCTCGGTGAATCCCACAGTCGTTCCGGGATAGTTGGAGGAAAAGGCGTGAACGCCGGTCAATCTTGTAAAAAGGGCGCTCTTTCCCACGTTGGGGTTGCCAACAAGGAGGACCTTTTTATCTTCCGTGCTTCTCCCCTCAGGAGTGGAGTAGGCGCAATCTCTCAGGCATCCGCCGGGGGGGCAGTTCGAACAGCCCTTCATTGTCCCGGGTTCTTCTTTCCGGCCATGATTTCCACGCCGACTTTGCAGCAGATCCCGTGCCCTATGGCTATCTGCCGTCCGTCAAGGATTATCGTAACGGGACCGCAAAAAGGCATGCCCGAGACCTTCGTCACGGTCTTGCCTGGCCTCAGGCCAAGGGCCTCGAGCCTTCGCCCGCTCATTCCCTGGGGAAGTTCAACTATCTTCGCGGTTTGTCCGTTCTTTAAAGAGCAAAGCATGGTAGGCATGTGGACCTCCTGGATTTTTGTGTCTTCAAGAATGTTAGCATGCCCGAACTTTTTGTCAATAGTGGATATCAATAGTGGCGGTGACTCGTAACTCGTAACTCGTGACTTGTAACTCGTGACTTGCTTTAAACCCCCAAAAATCCTGGTTCTCTCTCCTGCCCTTCTACCCTACGCTGGCGGTGCGCCAGCTAGGGCACTTCGTCTGCGGTGAAAATGATTTGGCCTTGGTGCCGGGTTTTGCCTCTCCGAAAAATTCGCTTTTCTACCCCTTCCTGCGGTCGGGGCACTTCGTCTGTGTCCTCTGCGTTC
>CAZAMZ010000207.1:0-3192 GCA_964486375.1 uncultured Synergistaceae bacterium
ACTGCTCTACTTCCTGCCGGGATAGCCTTTACAGGCTTCTATGAACTCATGGGCCTCTTCCATGGTGTTGTAGATATGGGGCGACACTCGAACAAAACCATTGCGGACGTTGACCAGTATCTTCTTGTTTTTCAGGTAGGCTACCATTTCATCAGGGTTTTCCGTGGAGAAAGTCACTATGCCCCCCCTTTGGGCTCTATTTTTGTGGGTTATCACATCAAATCCTGAATACTCCATATTATCCTGCATATAATCGGCGATTTCCGTATTATGCTCGTGTATCTTGTCTACCCCTATTCCCATAACAAGGTCCAATCCCGCGCTTAATCCATGAATACCGGCATAGTTCAGGCTGCCGGCCTCGAACCTCTTGGCGGAAGAGGGGAATTGAAGGTTTGGAAGATCCTGCATGTCATGCGTGTATTCCGGATCCGGAGCAACTACCACCAGCCGTATCTTTTCCATTACTTGCCTTGAGCAATAAAGACACCCTATTCCTCTTCCCGCGAACAACCCCTTATGACCGCCGCAGGAGAGAATGTCAACTCCTATCTCCCTGACATCGATGGGGATCTTGCCGACAGACTGTATGGCATCCACAACGAGTACAGCACCGGCCTTATGGCTTGCATTAGCAAGCGCCTTCAGATCCGACCTGTATCCGTTGAGGAACTGAACATGAGAGATACCCACAGCTTTTGTCCTGTCGTCGATCTGCGATACGACCTTTTCCAGTGGCAGGGAGTAGTTCTCGTGATCGACAACCCTGACTTCTACTCCTTTTGTCCTGAGGTAAAGCCAGGGGTAGATGTTATTTCTGTGCTCCATGGATGTGGTGACCACATTGTCCCCTGCATTAATCGCCAACCCGTTGGAAGCGATATTGATGCCTTCCGTCGTGTTTCTTATTATGGCTGTCTCTCCGGGATCAGCATTTATTAGACTGGCAAACTTTGTCCTTACTTCCTGGGCCTTCATGTCGTACTTGTCCCTGTCTTCGCCATTTTTGAACAGATCGTCATAAAAAGCCCTGATAGCATCATGAACTGATTTCGAGGGCGGAGTGATCCTCGCAGATTCGTAATAAATGATATCTTTGGTTAATGGAAATTCCGCCTTGATAAAATCATTGAAATTCATCCTGAATACCTCCTAAGACTTTGTAGTTGGCCTGTTAAGAAATTTTTGGAGCTTTTTCTGGTAAAAGGGTGATAAAAGGGTTAAAAGGGCAAGGACCAGGAGGACACCGGAAATCGGCCGTGTAAAGAACTGTGTCAGATCCCCTGCATAGACTATCAAGGCCCTTCTGAGATTTTCTTCGACGATAGGACCAAGAACATAACCCAGTACCAGGGGGGTAATTGGATACTTCAGTTTGACCATGAAATATCCACAAAAACCGAAGATCAGCATCAGGACTACGCCGAAAATGTTGTTCTCGGAAGAAAAAGCTCCCACTATACAAAAGCAGAGAACGAGAACGCTGAGAACGGATTCCGGCAGGTTGAGCACCTTGACGAAGTGCCTGGCTGCGAAAAGCCCCAAAATGAGCAGGAAGATATTTGCAATGAACAGGCCCCCATACAGTCCGGCAATCAGAAGAGGGTTTTTCTCAAAAAGAAGCGGCCCAGGCTGTAACCCATGGACCATAAGGGCACCAAGCATAATGGCCGTAGATCCGGAGCCCGGGATCCCCAGAGTCAGCATGGGAACAAGGGCACCGCCGACGGCTGCATTATTTGCCGACTCAGGTGCAGCAACGCCCTCCATTATCCCTGTCCCGAAAAGCTCAGGTCTTTTGGACCACCGTTTCGTCTCGTTATATCCCAGGAATGCCGCGATAGTTGCCCCCGCCCCCGGGAGAACTCCGATAAAAGACCCTATTAAACCGCTATGGATTATTACTTTTACTGATCTCTTCATTTCCTCCAATGTAGGGAACATGTCCTTTATGGAAGATGTTATCGAAAAAGCCTTGTCCAAAGGCATATCTACCATTTTCTTTTCTGCCTGCTTGAATGCTTCGGAGGCTGCAAAAAAGCCGATAAAAACGGGGAGCATTGGGACCCCGCTCATCAACTCGAACCTTCCGAAAATAAAACGGGGATAACCGATGAACTGATCAATTCCTATAGTTGAGATTAGAAAACCTGCAGAACAGGCAATAATTCCTTTCGGGAGTGAATCAGTTGAAAGACTGGTGATGATGCTCAGACCAAAAATACCCAGGGCAAAGTATTCCCCGGGACCAAACTTCAGGGCAACACCGGCAAGGGGGTTCGCCAGACCTACCAGTACTGCCAGACCGATCATTCCCCCGAGAGAAGATGCTATTGTAGCCATACCTATTGCTGCTCCACCTCTACCCTTCTGGGATAACGGATATCCATCGATAAGGGTTGCACACGCTGGTGAAGTACCAGGGATATTCAGGGTTATCGCAGTAATTGCCCCGCCAAACTGTCCACCAACATAAATGCCGCATAGCATGATTAGAGCGGCTGATGGTGTGAGCCCATATGTCAGCGGCAAAAGCAACGCTATTCCTGTTGAAGCATTAAGTCCGGGGAGGACGCCAACAAGGATCCCGAATACAACGCCTCCAAAACATGCAATGAGGTTTGGAACAAGCATTGCTTCTGAAAAACCTTCTATTAACAGCTCAAAGAACATAATGTTGTCTCCTTACGTCTTTAAAATAACCACATCTTGGGGAGCGGTACCTTAAGCCAATACTGGAATACGACAAGTATCGACAGGGATATCACCAGAGAGCCCCCGAAAAGCCATGCAGGCTTTCTCATTCCATGAAACATCATCAAAGCCAGAGAGAAACCGATGGTGGAAATTACATACCCCAGGATAGGCATAAGAAACAGGTAAGACAGAAGAATCGCTATCAGAACGGTGATCCGCAACCCTGTTCCGGAAAACACCGAAGAATAGAAGTTCCTGATATCGGCCTGAAGCACACCTCCTCTTTCTTCTTTGGAAGGGGGCAAGTTGTCTGTCCCTTTCAGGTCGGAAGGCTGGATATCTCCCTTCAGGTTTTTCCTGTAGAAAACAGCAAAAACTTTTGCAAGATTTATTAAACTGAAGAGAATTATCAGACCGCAGAGCACTTTCGGGAAAAAGCCGGCTCCCATGGTGGCGCCGCGCTGGCTAGGAAGATCAAGCGCCTGGAGGTAAAAA
>CAZAMZ010000208.1:0-3184 GCA_964486375.1 uncultured Synergistaceae bacterium
CGGCTGCCCGGAGGGAACTTCCAACCTTTGCCCTTATGACCTTCGGAGCATCAATAGTTGCCTTCGGGATCATGGCACTGACCATCCCCTACCGCCTTCCCGATTCAGGGGTATCGGGGATCGCGGTCCTGACGAACTACGCCCTGGGCATTTCCCCCGCCTGGGTTGTGGGGGTCGCCAACCTCATCCTTCTCCTTTGGGGACTGAAGGAACTTTCCTTGCGCTTTGTGGGCTGGACGGTATATGCAGTGTCACTTCTGACGATCCTTCTCAAACTTCTGGAAGGCATCCCCTATCCGCAACTTGACGAACTGCTCCTGGTGGCGATACTTGCCGGAGCCGTGAAAGGGCTGGGAGGCGGGCTCGTCCTTCGCTCGGGAAGCTCCCTGGGCGGCACCGACATCCTGGTGGTGGCCCTGAGAAAACGCTACGGCGTAGAGGTCGGCCGCTTCACCTTCTACATCAACCTGGTCATACTCGGGATCTCGGTGTTTATCGTCGGGCTCGAGGGCGCCATATACGGACTTGTCAGCATCTTCGTCAACGGAGTGGTCCTCGACAACGTCCTCCGATCCTTCGACCGTAGGCGGCAGGTGTTCGTAATAAGCAACCGCCCCAGCGAGGTCTCCAGCTACATCACCCACGAACTGCACCGCGGTGTTACCATCCTCCACGGCGAGGGAGGGTTCACCCACGAAGAACGCCCCGCCCTTCTCTGCGTCCTTACCCCGCGCCAGACCATGGACCTGAAACGATTCCTGTCGGTTCACGACCCCCGGGCCTTCATGATCGTCTCCGATGCCTCGGAAGTCCTCGGCCGCGGCTTCAAGAACTGGACGGAACTGTAGCAAGGAAAACCTTTAAGGCATGACGCGTAACTCGTAACTGGTGACTCGAAAGTGCCAGGACAAGGGCACTATCCAACTATGAGCACCACTACAGACGAGGTTTAGGTTTAGGATTTTCACATACAAAAAAGGTTTTTTCTCTGTTTTTTCTGTGTTCTCTGTGTTCTCTCCGCGGTGCAAAGGGCTGTAACTTGTGACTCGCACCCTGTCGTCCGCCAACCGGCGGACTCGGGGCACCTCGTAACTCGTTACTGGTTTTTTCAACCCACAAAAAGATCCTGGTTCTCTCTCTTGCTTTCCTCTGCGTCCTACCTAACGCTGGCGGAGCGCCAGCGTCGGGCACCTTGACTGCGGTGCAAATGTTTGTAGGTTTTTGCCCTTGCTTTGGGGTGGGTCTTACCGTTCACCGTTCACGCCTTTCGATCTTTGCCTTTCCGCCCTTCCGAGTCCCGAGTCACGCGTTTTGCCCTTCAGCTTTTCCTGACTCCTGACTCCTGTAGCCTGTCGCCTAGTGTTTTGCACTTTCGGTTTACGAGTCACGATTTACGATTCACTTCTCACTTCTCACGCATTTTCAGGTTTGTCTTTCCTGTCGCCTTGTTTTTTGGCATCTCCGAGTCACGAGTCACGCGTTACGAGTTACGCCTTACGCCCTTTCCTCCCTCTCAAGATCCTTCTCCATCCGGGCGAGCTGGCGGCGGGTCGCAGGCAGGAGCCCCTTCGTAAGTTCATTGCGGTACCTGACCCCGGCCATCTCACGGTCCTCTTCCTTCTCCGCCATGACACCCCAGCTGGTCTTCTGCTTACCCTCGAACAGATCCAGGTCGACCAGCCGTTTCCCCGAGGAACTGTACTCCAGCCCCATAAGTATCTCCTTTATCTGCCGCGGCTCCAGGAATGTGGCAAGATGGAAGCGGTAGACCGGCACAGGCATCAGGATATGGGCGTAGTCCTTTCCGCGACCCTCCCCGAGCACTAGGCCTATTTCAAGTTCATCAAGCACCAGCCGCAGCCTCCTTGCCTGGAGGGGGTATCTCTCCCAAAGGTCGTAAACACGGATCTCGAGGCTCCTCCAGTCGGCATGCCCCCGGGCCTCGTTGAAATACGACATGGCCCTGCTCCGCAGGCTCCGGAACAGTCGCTCGTAGGGCATCTTCACGTAAAGGACATCGGGGAAAAGGTCTTTTATCGCGATGGGGCGGTTGAGGTTGTTCCTGGTGAACATCACGGCGACCCTTCCGCCGCTCTCGGTCCACCGCAAAAACAGGGGTATCTTGCCCACCTTCGCATCGTAGTCCTGCTTCATCTGTTCCATCACGTCGGAGTAATCCCCGCTTATCCTGAACAGGATAGTCCTCGGGAGCATGCTTGCCTTCTCTACCTTTTCGCAGAGGCCCGAATTGAGCATGTAGGCCAGTATTTCGCCCGGGCTGGAATTGGCCAGGAAAACCCTTACATCAGAAATGGACCTGCCCTTCATGGAGGCAAAGATCAAAGTCTGCCCCTCGCTTGACTTGTCCCAGGCGTCCTTGTACCGCTTCTCGGCAAGGGAGAACTCCCCGGCCAGGGAGTCGATCACGTCCCAGTCCCTGAGTTTGAGGAATACCTCTCTTGTGCCCCCTCTTACGAGCGAAAGCATCGATCACACCTCCCGGTCAAAGACCTGTTTTCCGCCTGCAGCACCGTGCCTCGTCAACATAAGCTGGATAGGGCACAACCTCGACGGAACCGCTCTCCAGAAGTATCACGTTTATCCCGTTCACCCCGTTCAGGTAATGACATCCCTCACTCCCGGGCGGGGTATCCAGGTCATGGCCGAAGAGGTTGAATGCAGCCGGGGGCGAAGGCAATTCCTCAAGAGAGTGGGCCAGAGCCACATCGAGGCCGCAAAGGCTCATCCTGGCCCCGCCGTCAAAGATCATGGCCCCCTTGAAGGCCTTCCTGACGTCAGGCTCGATATCGTGGTTCCCTATGACAATGGCCGTATTGCCGGGAGAAACGGGGCTGATGGCCTCGGAAAGGAACTTTAGCCTGCGCCTGAATATCTTCTCGTAGCCCGGACGTATGGCGGTCTTCACATCGTCAACGAGGTCCCCTGTGTGGACAAGGCACAACGGTTGCAGGTAATCCAGCAGTTTCCTGAGATCGCCGTAGAAACTCGAAGGAGTATCCGATACGTGGACAAGGCACCTTCCCCTTGCCTCCTCAAGGTGAACAGGGATCAGAAGTCCCGGGTTCAGGCAGGCCAGCAGGTCGCCCCATAAACTCATGGCTGGCGAAGTCCCCTAGGTTCTCAACACTGACATACTGTCAGGTGTCACCATGGGGGATTTATG
>CAZAMZ010000209.1:0-3179 GCA_964486375.1 uncultured Synergistaceae bacterium
GTGTTAAGCACGCCGCCAGCGTTCGTCCTGAGCCAGGATCAAACTCTCCATAAAATACTGACGTTAGTCCCGCTCCATTCCTGTACGCTGTATTCTTTTTTCAAGGTACCGCCGCCAATACAGGCGACGGCGAAAAATATACCATGCATCAGAAGGAAGTGCAAGGGTCGAAAGACATTCTACGAAAAATTCGATTTTTCTGATATCCTTCTATGGTCCGGAAGGTAAACCCGGACCCAATTTGAAACGGGGAGACATAATGAAGAACAATATTTTTAACTTTTTCAACCATAAAAAAGCCAGGGCACCATCAGGCAGGAAAAAGGGAACCAGGTCAGGATCAGCAAAACCCAGGTCCAAACCTGGCTTTTTCAAAAAAATCGCCATGACGGTCTTTTTACTCTTGATCCTTTTGATCGCCGTTGTCTCTATCGCCGGGGTGCTTGTCATAAAAGATGCTGCCGCGACACTTCCCTCCGTGGAGGAGATGGCTAATTATGAGCCTGACCTCTCAACTATAGTTTATGACCGTAACGAGAAGGTCATTACCAGGCTCTTTCACGAAAACAGGACCTGGGTTCCCCTTTCCATGATATCCAGGGCAATGCAGGAAGCAGCCATAGCAGCCGAGGACAGCTCTTTCTACAGGCACAAGGGGCTGGATTTCACCGGGATCCTGAGAGCATTCTGGGTAAACGTCAGGAACCTGAAAGCGGTGCAGGGTGCAAGCACCATTACACAACAGCTGGCCTGGAACCTTTTCCTGACCAAGGAAAAAACCTTACAAAGGAAGATCAAGGAAGCCATAATTTCCATTCGGCTGGAAAGGATCTATTCAAAGGAACAGATCCTGGAGATGTACCTGAATATGATCTATTTTGGTCACGGCGCATGGGGGATCCATTCAGCGTCACAGCTTTACTTCAACAAGGAGCCTTCCGAACTGGACCTTTCGGAGGCAGCCCTTCTTGCAGGTATTGTAAAAGGACCGGAATTTTATACACCTTTACGCCATCCGCAAAGGGCGGCTGAAAGACAGGCCTATGTCCTCAGCAGGCTGGTTCAGGAGGGTAAGATTTCCCCCGAAGAAGCTCAGATGGCCCAGAAGATCGACCTCGATTTTCAGTCACTGGAAAAACCGGCCTTAATGTTCGACGAAGCCCCCTATTTCATATCCCATATCCTTTTCGAGCACCTACTGCCCACCTACGGCAGCGATATGGTCTACAGGGGAGGTCTGAGGGTCCACACAACCATAGACCTTGATGTCCAGCGGGCAGCAGAGGAAGCAGTAAGGGAACTGAAGAGCGAGGGAGCGATAGTGGCGATCGACCCTCAGACAGGGGAGATCCTCGCCCTGGTGGGTGGAAAGGACTTCGTAAAGTCGAAGTTCAACCGGGCAACCCAGGCCTTCCGTCAGCCCGGCTCATCGTTCAAGCCCTTCGTTTATACTGCAGCGCTTATGAAGGGACTCCGGCCTGTGGATCATGCTCTTGACGCCCCAGTCTCTTACGACAACGGGATCGACGAGCAGGGGAACCCTGACATATGGGAGCCAGGCAACTATACGAGGGAATTCAAGGGTGAAGTTACCCTTCTGGATGCCCTGGTGCATTCTTACAATACCGTTGCCGTCAGGATAGCCCATATGACAGGTATTCAGGATATCATCGATGTCGCCCGCAAGATGGGCTTCACTTCCCCCCATCTCCCCAACGACCTTTCACTGTCCCTCGGTTCGGCTAACGTTACCCCCCTGGAAATGGCTGCGGCGTACAGTGTTTTCGCGAACGGGGGTTCACGAGTGACGCCATATGCCATAAGAAGGATCAGTGCCGGAGGTGGAGAGATCCTTGAACAATACGGTCCGCGACTTGTTCCCGCCATCCCGGAAGAGATAGCCCTCAGCCTTCGTTCATCCATGATGGAGGTTGTTAGGTCAGGAACGGGTACAAGGGCGGCTGTTTCTGGTTACGAAGTCTTCGGCAAGACAGGGACCACCAATGAGTATACAGACGCCTGGTTTGCAGGAGGGCTGCCCGGAATGGTCGTGGTGGTTTACGCAGGGAACGACGACAACAAGACCCTGGGCCGGCCCGGGACTGGAGGAGCCGTAGCAGCCCCGGTCTGGCACGATTTTGTCAGCAAGGCGATCAAGTACATAACGGTAAAGGAGACATTCGCCGTGCCTGCGTCCGCAAATGTTAATACAGTAACAATATGCAAGGCCTCGGGTTTCCTTTCCGTGGGGGGATGTCCTTCCTCGGTGATCATCATGCCTTCCGGCATGGCCCCTTCAAGCACATGCCCTATTCACGGTGGGTCATGGATCTTGGCAGACGCTGACCCGAACGAACCAAGAATGCTCCTTTCCCCCCGCGATGAAGAAGTGTTGGGCATACAGGCCGGAATGGCAAGAATATACAGCATATCCATTTCAGGGATGACGGCATCCCTGCCGAGGGAAGAACTTCCCGCCTATGAACCTCCGACTGCACCAATTTATACTCCTCCAACTGCACCGGCAGTTGCACCTCCTCCGCAGCCGGCGACCTCGGCTCCAAAGCCGAGGGAGAGGACGCCGGAAGAGGTGGAGGACCGGTTCCAGGAGCTTCTCAAGCAGTACGGGATAACCGATTGAACTCTCCTTCTAGGGCCAGGGATTGGGAACGGCTATCTTTTCGAACAGCGTAAGGGCATACCTGTCGGTCATTCCTGATATATGATCTAGGGCGTAAAGGGGACTATCCACCCCGGGGAGAAGGGTCTTCTCCCCGGGGTTTTTCACAATATCCTCGAAAAGGGTCGAAAGTACATGCATGACCTTGGGTTCCTCCTGGAGAACCTGCCTTGACGCGTAAACCCTTCCGTAAAGGAAGGACCGAAGGATCTCCACAGGCTCCAGCAGCTCTTCCCCCATTAAAACCCCGTCAGGCCCGCTGCTGGAGACCACGCTCGCTACCATCTTCCCTATCCTTTCGCCATGGGTTGCACCAAGCCGGGACATCACCGATCGCGGTATGTCTCCGATCCCGACTATCCCGGCCCTTAGTGCATCATCCAGGTCATGATTGAGATAGGCTATCGAGTCAGATATTCTTGCCACCCTTGCTTCTAAGGTAAGTGCTGCCTCACCTCCCCTGAAGCTTTCCCTGACATCGACCTGCCCCTTTGAATGC
>CAZAMZ010000210.1:0-3176 GCA_964486375.1 uncultured Synergistaceae bacterium
TTTCGCTTGACCCTGAAGGTGGCGTGATCTATGCCGGTTCATTCTCAAAGATCCTGGCCCCCGGGACAAGGATAGGATGGTGCACGGGATCCAGGGAGATCATTAGAAAGCTTACCGTTTTCAAACAGGCTATTGACCTTTGCTCCAGCCCCATAGCACAGGCCCTCGTATATGAATACTGCAGGATGGGACACCTCGACAGGCACCTTCCCAACATCATATCGAACTACAGGGCCAAGAGGGATGCCATGGAGGAAAGTTTCAGGAAGCATCTTCCCATGGACGAGGTTTCCTGGATTAAACCGCAAGGCGGATTCTTTTACTGGATCGAGATGCCGAACATCGATGCAGAAGCCCTCTTCAAAAAAGCGATCGAGAAAAAGGTCGCTTTCGTGATAGGATCACCGTTCTTTGCAAACGGCGGTGGAGAACACAATGCCAGGATAAACTACACCTTTTCCACTCCTGAGGTTATCGATGAGGGCGTCAGGCGTCTCGGGGAAGCGATCAGGGAAATGCTTTGAAAGTTGAGGGACCGTTACTGAAACGGGAGGGACCTGATCTCCTTTGAAAGACATAATTGCTGCCATATCAACCGCATGGGGTGAATCAGGGATAGCCGTAATCCGACTTTCCGGTGATGGGTCCCGGGATCTTGTCAGCAGAATATTCAGGGGCGGGACTGAACTCTCTCGAACCCCGCCCCGTTTTATGAGGCATGGCTTCATTGTCGATGAGCAGGGCGTGGACCTGGACGAGGTGCTTGCCGTATGGTTCAGGGAGCCTTTCAGCTATACCGGAGAGGAAGCGGCGGAGATCCAGTGCCACGGAGGCACCGTTGCGGCCAGGAGATGCCTGGACCTGTGTCTATCTTCCGGGGCAAGGACAGCTCTCCCCGGCGAATTCACCCAAAGGGCTTTTTTGAACGGCAGGCTTGATCTTGTCCAGGCCGAATCGGTTCTGGGTATTATTCGCTCCCGCTCGGACCGGTCTCTCCAGGCAGCGACGAAATGCCTGAGGGGGTCCTTCTCAAGGCAAGTGACCGAAATACATGACAGAATGCTTGAAGTATCCGCCCTTGGTGAAGCCAGCCTCGATCATCCCGACGAGGATATCCCCCTCGTTGATCCTGTCCTGCTCGCCGGCAAGATTTCGGAGATTAGCGATACGATCAGGCTTCTCCTGTCGACCGCCCGGACAGGCCGTTTTCTTCGTGAAGGGATCAGAGTTGCCCTTTCAGGAAAACCGAACGTTGGCAAATCATCACTCATGAATGCCTTGCTGCAGGAATCCAGGTCAATCGTGACTTCAATGCCGGGCACCACGAGGGATATTATTGAAGAGGTCGTTACTCACAACGGAGTGCCCTTGAGACTAGTTGACACTGCTGGTCTAAGGACCCCCAGGGACGAAGCCGAGGAAGAGGGGTTGAAGCGAGCCCTTGAAGCGATCCGTGAGGCAGATATCAGGGTATGGGTCATTGACGGCAGCGTACCCCTGTCTGAGGATGACCGTGAATTTGCCGAAAACCACAGGGATTCCTGTTGCGTTGTTGCAATTAACAAATCCGACCTTCCACTTGTTGTATCGGAAAGATCGGTGGAAGAGATTTTCCCGGGAACGCCTGTAAGGGTAATATCAGCCTTTTGCGGTCAGGGGATCGAGGAACTGAAAGACCAGATAGTCCTTGAGGTTACGGGCAGGTCTACGGTGGATGAGGATCTTAACACCACAGAACGCCAGGTAGATGAACTGAGAAAAACCATGGACCTCACTGGATCCGCAATGGACGCCCTGTCGTCGGGCGCCGGACTTGACGCGGCACTTGAGCTGATGCGTGATGCCAGGGAATGCATTGCAAGGATCCTGGGTATCTCTACAGATAGATCATTGATGGAAAGTATCTTTTCGAATTTCTGCATCGGAAAATAGATCTCTGGAAAGAAAGGGGGGAAAAGAATGCCAATAATACAGGTCCACCTTCTCGAGGGACGATCAGGTGAACAGAAAAGGAAACTCGTTTCAGAAATGACCGCTTCTGTTTG
This sequence comes from uncultured Synergistaceae bacterium, assembly GCA_964486375.1. Taxonomy (GTDB): domain Bacteria; phylum Synergistota; class Synergistia; order Synergistales; family Thermovirgaceae; genus UBA4066. Next base: position 2,046 of record CAZAMZ010000210.1, read on the forward strand.
CTCCGCACTCGGAGTTAATCCTGAACAGGTCAGGATAATTCTCTCGGAAATGTGCAGAGATGATTATGCAGTGGCAGGAAAACTGTTATCCGAAAAATGACCCTGCGGTTGCCCCTTTTTAAGGTCAGTCCCTCCAGCGCCGGTGCATCCATAACCATTGCTCCGGCGCTCTTCTGATGATTCCTTCTGTCCAGAGGTTCGCAGCTTTTGTCATGGCAAGGACACGTTCTTCCCGGCTCCCTGCATCAGGCTCATCTATCGGCGGACCGATCTCTATGCTGTACCTGAATGGCCCGAGTCTGAACGCGGCCACCGGTATCAGTGGGACCTGCGCGATAAGGGCGAATCCGGCAGGACCTCCGGCAGTACCGCATTCCTTTCCGAAAAAGGGCAACCTGAGGGCCCCCTTGCCGCCCCAGTTCTGATCACCGGCCAGGACCACCATATTTCCTTCCTTGAGACGTTTGACAGGTTCCCTTAACATGAACTGTTTCGGTATGGGTTTTCCTCCGATGTTCTTCCTGTAACTGTCGATAAGATCCGCCAGATCCTCATCCTTCGGGTTCTGTATGACCCCGTAGACCGGGTACCCCCTGCAGGCTATCCATGCGGCCATCAATTCCCAACTGCCGAAGTGCGACATGAGGAGTACAGCTCCCCTGCCCTCCTCTTTCTGTTTCTCAAGCCAGTTTTCCCCCTTTGTTTCAACGAACCAGTCCAGGACCTGGGACGGGTTATTCTGGACCACCAGGTATTCAGAGAGAACGGCAGCAAAGTGCCTGTAAACACCCGCTAAGGTTTTTTCCCTCCACGAAGGGGTGGAATCGGGAAAAGCGATCTTCAGATTTGAAAGGGCAACTGAAGATCTCGGCCTGATGACCCTCAGGGCAGAATAAACTGCCCAGGTCACCATACCGGATCTCCAGCCCGGCTTGATCCATTTTCTAACAGCTTCGAGGGTGCCTGACTGGAGAGACATGGTTATGACTACGCCTTTGTTGCAGCAAAGAAACGTTTTTTCCCAAGCCTGAAGAATAAATGCCTGCCTTCCAGGAGGTCCGTGGTCAATACCTGGTCATCGGCACTGAGACGTCTGCCGTTAAGGTATACCCCACCCCCCTGGATAAGTCT
>CAZAMZ010000211.1:0-3154 GCA_964486375.1 uncultured Synergistaceae bacterium
CGTCAACTATCATTGCTTCCAGGTCTCCGTCGGTTACCATTTCCTTGCGGTCGCTTAGCTGTTTGAAGAGAATGAAGGCCTGTTTCACCTGTTCTTCGGAAAGGTCGAAACCAAGATCCGACAGCTGTTTTCTGAAGGCATGTTTCCCGGAATGCTTTCCCAGGACCAGTTTGGTGCCTGCTCCTACGTCCTCGGGTTTCATTATTTCGTAGGTGGCCTTGTTGCAGAGGACGCCGTGCTGGTGGATGCCAGCTTCATGGGCGAAAGCATTAGCCCCGACAATGGCCTTATTGGGGGGCACAGGAAACCCTGTCAAGGTCGAAACCAGGTGGCTTACCCCACAAAGGCATGTAGTGTCTATCCTGGTCTGTACACCGAAATGGGATTTTTTTGTCTTTAACCCCATTACGATCTCCTCCATTGAAGCATTGCCCGCACGTTCACCAAGCCCGTTAACGGTACACTCCACCTGTCTCACACCCTGTTTTACTGCCTCCAGGGAGTTGGCCACAGCCAGACCGAGGTCGTTGTGGCAGTGACAGGACCAGACCACTCCGTTCCCGGCCCCGGTTCTCTGGATAATTTCGGCGACAAAACGGGAAAACTCTCCCGGAAGGGCATAACCCACGGTATCGGGTATATTGAGGGTTGTCGCACCGCATTCCACTGCGATCCGGAAAACTTCGCAGATAAAGTCCAGATCCGAACGGCTCCCGTCTTCTGCGGAAAACTCAACGTCATCAACAAGACTCCGTGCGAAGGATACGGCCCTTCGAACCTCCTCCTTCACCTGCTTCCTGGACATGCGGAGCTTGTGTTCCAGGTGGATGTCGCTGGTGGCGATAAAGGTGTGGATCCGCGGTTTTTCAGCTTCCCTCACAGCCTCCCACGCTGCTTTGATGTCCTCATCTCGCGTTCTTGCAAGTCCAGCGATAACTGGTCCCCTGATATTTCGTGCTATCTCCCTGACTGCTTCCAGGTCTCCCGGGGAGGCAGCAGGGAAACCTGCTTCTATGACGTCCACTTTCATGCGGGCGAGGTTGTGAGCTATCTGGATCTTTTCAGCAGTATTAAGGTTGATCCCCGCTGATTGCTCCCCGTCTCTCAATGTGGTGTCAAAAATCCGTACATGGTCATCACCCATCTCTGTATCCCCCTCTACAAAAGGCCGCGGTTTAAGGAAAAACGCGGCCCCTAGCTCTCTTTTGATGCTACACGCCTGACGGCGCCTCTTTGGCGTCCATCCAGGGCATCATTTTACGGAGCCTGGACCCCACTTCCTCGATCAGGTGCTTCCTCTCCCTTTCCTCCCATTTTTTCATGGAAGGTCTGCCGCAGCGGTTCTCAAGTATCCAGTCCTTTGCGAACTCCCCGTTCTGAACGTTTTCCAGGAGACTTCTCATTGTGGCCCTGACGTTGGCGTCAATAACCTTATTGCCGGCGGTCTTGTCTCCGTATTTTGCGGTATCGCTGACGGAATATCTCATCCATCCCAATCCGCCTTCGAACATCATGTCAACGATGAGTTTCAGTTCATTGAGGCATTCGAAGTAGGCTATCTCTGGCTGGTAACCCGCTTCTACCAGCGTGTCGAAACCGGCCTTCACGAGCTCGGTAACCCCTCCGCACAGGACGGCCTGTTCTCCGAAGAGATCGGTTTCAGTCTCTTCCGCAAAGGTGGTTTCGATTATCCCGGCACGGCCGCAACCTATAGCCGAGCCGTAGGCAAGACCCTTTTCCATGGCTTTGCCCGAATTGTCCTGGAAGATGGCGATAAGGCCTGGAACCCCTTTGCCCTCGGTGAACATCCGGCGAACCAGATGGCCGGGGCTTTTTGGAGCTATCATGAAAACGTCAGCTTCTTTTGGCGGGATGACCTGGTTGTAGTGAACGGTGAAACCGTGTGAAAAAACAAGTGCCGTACCGGGTTTGAGATGGGGTTTGATCTCTTCGGCATAAAGGTCGGCCTGGACATGGTCCGGCACCAGGAAAACCACCAGATCTGCTTCAGAAACCGCCTTGCTTACGGTCAGGACCTCGAAACCGTCTTCCTGGGCCTTTTTCCGGGAACGGCTTCCCTCATGAAGACCTACCACAACATCCATGCCGGATTCCCTCAGATTCTGGGCGTGGGCGTGCCCCTGGCTGCCGTAACCCAGAACTGCAATGCGTTGTCCCTTGAGAAGATCGAGGTCTGCGTCCCTGTCGTAATACATGCGCGTCATTGCCTTCACTCCCTGTCGAAAAGTATGGTTGGTATCTAGATAGTTCCCCCGAAACCGCCCCTTTGCATTGCGACGGCCCCGCTTGATGCCATTTCGAGAATCCCGTAAGGCTTGACGGCCTCTATGAAAGCTTCAACTTTTCCCCTGTCGCCGGTAGACTCCAGAACCAGTTCATCTTCCCCGACATCTACTACCCTTGAGCGGAACATTTCCGCCGTCTGGAGAATATGGGGCCTGGTTTCCCGGGATGCCCGCACCTTCACGAGGGTCATCCAGCGCTCTACAAAGGGATTTGTGCTGAGGAGTTTAACATCGACAGCTTCCACCAGTTTTTCAAGCTGCCTTACGATCTGATCAACGGACCTGTCGTCGCCGTTGACCACGATGGTGAAGCGCGACAGCCCTTTACGGTCAGTTTTTCCTACGCTAAGGCTGTTTACGTTGTAACCTCTTCTGGACACCAGGCCTGAAATACGTGAAAGAACCCCCGGGTGGTCCTCCGTAAGAACACTGATGGTATGCTGCATTCCGATCCCTCCAATTCTCAGGTTTGTGCCCGAAGGCAAAGATAAAAAAAGGGCCGGAACCCTGGAATCCGGGTCCCGGCCCTGAAAAGCCGCCAGACGGTACTAGTCCGCCGGCGCTCCAGGAGGGGATCCGGAGCGTGTAATAAGGACGAGTACGAGAATGGCTATTATGACAGGGGTGATACGCTGGGATGCTGTTGATCTGCTCACGGGCCTCCTCCTTTCCACCGGCTGGTTATAGTAAATTGTTGGGAATTGTATCTTTCTTTTATTTACATGTCAATCATTAATTTAGTTAATTTATCTTTTTAACATTAATTTATTTTAGTGACCAAACAGGGCCATGATCCCCGACTTAAGGAAGGGGGTAATGTCAACCTCCCTGCGGGGTATTATTAGGGG
>CAZAMZ010000212.1:0-3137 GCA_964486375.1 uncultured Synergistaceae bacterium
GACCCCACCAGGCTGAGACAGGCCCAGACGCTCCCATGCCTGTCCCTTATCGGGGCCGATATACCAAAGGCGCCAACACGGTTCTCCTGGAGGCTTACGCAATACCCCTGCCGGCGGATCTTCTCATACTCTTTCAGAAGCATTTCCGGGTCTGTCTCCGTACAGGGGGTTAATTTTTCGGCAGGCCTGGTATCAAGCAACACCTTTATTCTCTCAGGAGGAAGGTAGGCCGTCAGAAGCTTTCCTATGGCACTGGCGTTGAAAGGGAACCTTGAACCGGTCTGCCCCTGGTAGATAAAATGCTTACCGGCACCCATCTTGTAGGCAAGGATGGGGTCGTCACCTTCACGGATGCCTATCAATACCGCGGTACCGGTCTTTTTTGCCAGAGAATCCATAATACCGTGGGATACCTCCCAGATACCCTTGGATTCGCTGTAGACGCTTCCGAGCCTGAACGCAAGGGGACCCAGGGAATATTTCCTGGTGGAGGGGTTCTGGACAAGGAGGTTTTCCTTCACAAGAACCGAAACTATCTTGTGGACAGCACTCTTGGCAGTTGACATCTCTCTGGAGAGTTCAGTGATACCCATTTCGTATGGGGGTTCACTCATTCGCTTGAGGATGTGTACCAGTTTTTCGGCGCTGTTCACTCTCACCCTCCTGTTCTCTGTTAAAGAACAAGATTCACTACAGAAGAACTATACGCTATTTTTATTTTTTTTTGCGTATATGTCAAGCGAAGATGAGAGACAGAACAAGCCGGGCAGAGTTTTTCCTCTGCCCGGCTGTTATCGGTTCGGTGGTCTTTCCTGTTATATCAAAAACCCCGTGCCTGTCTACTGCCCCGATCTGCCGACCAGGTCGTTCAGTGCCGAAATGAGAGGCTGGATCTTCGAGGAAGTCGCCCGGCGGTTCATAAGTATCTCCCTTGAATTGACCGTTGCTCCCCAATATGATGCGTTGACGCTCTCGTCGGTGCTCAAAAGGGCACCGCTTAGCGACAGGCCGGCAAAAAGCCCCTTGCTCATGGAATAACTGTATATGGAGGCTTTCAGGTTTACATCCGTGGCGGCACCGGTACTTCGTCCGGTCGGCCCTGCTGCAATATCGATATCTGCCCCAAGTTTGAACTTGTCGCCGTAGAAACGCTCCATACCCTTCTCGTTGGACACGACAAGCAGAAGTGCCGTGGATTGTACCCCTATCTGAAGGCCTATTGAAGCACCGGTGAGGCTGATAAAACTGGGGCCGTACCATGTGTTGGTCGATGCATCCCGTCTAAGGATGAGCCCCTCGCCGTGAGAGCCTCCGATCCCTATGGCCGCCTTCACATAACTCGGGATAATGACCACTCCCTTGGCGGATTTGACGAGGTCGGCCATCCTCCCCGCGTCATCCTGGGAAGACATCTCCCTTACCACGGTGACCGAGGAGGTAATCCTTTCGGTTGAAGTGGCCGCGAAAGCAGGGAGCACGGACAAAAGCACGACCGAAATTACCGTCGTGACCACCATCAGATTCCATAAGTTTTTCCATTTCACAGGAAACAGCTCCCTTCCTTGTTCTATTCTGATGTTTTGATTATACACTGAGGTTGTGACCTGTCATACGGCCCTGTGCCTTATGAAAGTACCCCTGTCAAGATCCTCGAAGGCCTGCTGGAGCTCCTCCCTGGTGTTCATGACAATTGGACCGCGCCAGGCCACGGGCTCACCCAGGGGCTTGCCGTAGAACATCAAGAACCTGGCCGGACCCCCTTCTGTCAAAACATCGACCCGTTCGCCGTCGCCGAAAAGGGCAAGTTCGCCGTCTGATACAAAGGGTTCCAGATCCATGTCGAAGTAGTTCTCACCTTCGAGGTCATAGGCAAAGGGGTCTTTTTCTCCCCCGAAAGACACTTTTCCCTGTACCACGTAGGCAAAAACCGTATGCCCGGGGGGAACGGGGATCTCGAATTTCCTGCCGGCGGGAATCTCCGCGTCGAGGTAGCCCGGGCCGGTAACGATGTCGTCCACGGGCCCCCTGACCCCGCCTATCTCACCGCTTATCACCCTCACGGATACCCCGTCGGCGTTCTCAAAGACCGGGATCTGTTCCTTCCTTATGTCGCGGTATCTTGGGTCCATCATCTTGTGCGAGGCCGGCAGGTTGGCCCAGAGCTGGAATCCTCCCATTCGCCCCTTGTCGTCGCCCTTGGGCATCTCCTGGTGAATGATCCCGCTTCCTGCGGTCATCCACTGAACACCCCCCGGAATTATCACCCCGGAATTACCAAGGCTGTCACCGTGTTCGACAGTTCCTTCAAGCATGTAGGTAATTGTCTCGATGCCCCTGTGCGGATGCCACGGAAATCCCGACAGGAATTTTTGCGGATCGTCGGAACGAAAATCGTCCAGAAGCAGGAAGGGGTCAAAATCCTTCGTTTCACCGAAACCGAAAACGCGCCTGAGGTGAACCCCGGCGCCCTCGATTACCGGCTTCCCCCTGATCACTTTCCTGATCTTTCTTCCTGTGTCCATTCGCGATCCCTCCTCACTGCAGCCTGTTTCAATTGCAGAGACATTTCGCTGGAGCTGACTCTCTTTCCAGGAAAGCCTTTTTCTTGCTCCTGGGTCTTTTCTTGGTCTTTCTCTCGATCGACTGGGCGACGGCCCTTGAGTATCGACGACCGGTCGCATACTCAAGAGTGACGGGTCTGCGGGAGGCGGTGTACCTGGACCCCTTCCCCAGGTTGTGCTGTTCCATCCTCTGGTGAACGTCAAGGGCGATCCCGCAGTAGTAGGTGCCGTCGGAACACCTTAAAAGATAGACACTGTAGAGGCCATTCTTACCTGTATCTTGACAGGGTCCTGTCAATCCTCTTCAACCCCTCGACGAGACGTTTTTCATCGACCCCGAAGTTCATCCTCAGGTGGTTCTCGATCCCGAAGCAGCTTCCAGGGATCACGAAAACACTGTCGTTCTCTACCATGTCCATTACCAGATCCCATGAAGAAACCGGGAGATCGTACCTGACGAAGGCAAAGCAGCCTGCCTGGGGAGGCGTGAATGAAAGCACCTTGCCATGGCTGTTGACCCAGTCGGTGAGTGTGGCCAGGTTCTGCCTTACGATACACCTGTTGCGGGCGAAGATC
>CAZAMZ010000213.1:0-3102 GCA_964486375.1 uncultured Synergistaceae bacterium
GTGAAATTGTCCGGGTCCAAACCGAACCTTGATAAAAATATGTTAAAATCCATAGCAGAGCACATTTTATCATGGCTGTTGCCATATTCGCAACAAGCGGAGAACATTATACCCCAGGGGTGCCATAAATAACACGATCCTGAGGAAAGGGGGAAAACTCATGGAGGCCGGCACCGGCATTGTCGTCGCCATGGCTGTCGCACCGGGGCTTGCCCTTCTCTGGTGGTTCTACAACAAGGACTACCTTGAGCCGGAGCCCCTTTCCCTTGTATTTTCGGCCTTTTTCCGGGGTATGCTCTTCGTTTTTCCCGCAGCCCTGGTGGAGAAACTGACCGGCGGACTGTTCCAGTTCTCCCCCTTCCTTGCGGCCATGATCGGGGTGTCCCTGGTAGAGGAGTACTTCAAGTGGATCGCCCTCAGGCGCTATATCCTCTCCCCCGAGTGCGACGAATGCTACGACGGCATTGTCTACGGCACCAGCGTGGCCCTCGGCTTTGCCACCCTGGAGAACCTCCTTTACATCGTAGGCTCCATCAATCCCTGGGCGGTAGCGGGGTGGAGGGCCGTCCTCTCGGTTCCGCTCCATGCCCTTTGCGGCCTCTTCATGGGCTACGAGGCGGCAAGGCAGAAGATGACCGGCCAGATGCCCTTCAGACTTTTCCCCATCCTGCTGATCCCGGTCCTTGCCCACGGTGCCTTCAACTACCTTCTCATGACCGGGACCTTCGGCGGGTTCATGGGGGCGGTGGCGCTGGTATTCGCCCTGTGGGTGGGGGCCTTCCGAAAGATCCGCGATTCGAGGACCTGTTCATGACAGAGGTGTGCCGGTATTGAAAAGGCCTCCGATAAAGGAAGTATTCTCCCCCGGCGGGGCCCTTTCACGTTCCCTCCCCGGTTTCGAACACAGGCCCCAGCAGGAAGTCCTTGCCGAAAAGGTCTGGTCCTGCCTCGACGCCTGCGACGGCAACATCCTTCTCGCGGAGGCACCCACCGGGATAGGCAAGACCCACGCCCTTCTCGTTCCGTCGATCTTCTGGGCCCTCGAGAGGGACAGGACGGTCCTGTTCCTCACCTCTGGCATCCCCCTCCAGGAGCAGATAGTAAAAAGAGACCTGCCCGACCTCTGCCGCTGCCTCGGAGTGGAGGACCTGCCCTTCGGCCTCATCAAGGGGAAGCAGAACTACCTCTGCAGGCTGAGGGGCAAGGAACTGGGCGAGAAAGAGCTCCTTCACATCATGGAGGAGGACATCTCGTCAGAACTGTTCGCATGGATGGAGAAGACAGAAACGGGCGACTTCTCGGAAATAGCCCTCCCGCCCACGCACCCGGCCATAGCCTCCATATCCGCGGGGTCCGATATCTGCAGGGGCAGCGGATGCCCCTTCCGCGAGGGCTGTTTCCTCAGGAGGGTCATCCAGCAGGCCCAGGAATGGAAGATCATCGTGGCCAACTACCACCTTTTCTTCTCCTACTCGGCCTCCACCGGCAAGGGGTTCCCCGTCCACTTCGACGCCGTGGTCTGCGACGAGGCCCACAGGCTCACCGAGGCCGCAAGGGCCGCCGCCACCATCCATTCCTCCGCCGAGGACTGGACCCGGATGATGGACTTCGGAAGGGGCAGGATCCTTCCCAGGACCGAATGGCTCTCCCGGGAAGAGAGGGAAAAGTGCGCCTCCTCTATGGAGTTCGTCAGGAAAGAGGCCGTGAGGCTCTTCGACGGCTGGAAAAAGCAGATCCGCAGAGGCGAAGTATTCACCGACGAGATCTTTCCGCCCGGCGGACCGGAGGAACTGACCGAAGCGGCGGAGGACCTGCTGAGGTCAGTGGGGACCCCTCCCGGCAACGGGGAGGGGGACTTCCGGGCAAGGGAGACCTCGGCCCTTGTCTCGCAGTGGAGGGAAGGCGTCGACGAAGTGATCCGGTCGGCCCGGTGGTGCGCCGGGGTCTCGAAATACCCCGAATGGGCCTACTGGTGGGACGGAAGGGCCCTTTTCAGCGCCCCCGCCGACTGCGCCGAATTGATCCGCAACTGGGTCTTCCCAAGGCCCCTCGACGCCGTGGTGGCCGTCTCGGCGACCATGGCCATAGGTGGGGATTTCTCCTTCTGGGAGGGGGAAACGGGCCTCGCCGCGACGGAGACCATGGTCCTGGATTCCCCATTCCGCCTGGAGGAACAGATGTCCGTATGGATCGTGGACCTGGAGATCCCGGTGATAGATGAAAATTACGACAGCCGCGTGGCGGCCGTTTCTGAGGAACTCTGCAACGAAAACGGGGGGAGCACCCTCATCCTGCTCAGCTCCATGAGGCTTCTCAATGCCGTTTCCGAAAGGCTCAGGTCCAGGGAAAGGCCCTACCAGGTGCTGGTTCAGGGTGAACTGCCCAGGAACGAACTGCTGAGGCGTTTCAGGGAGGACCTTTCCTCGGTGCTCGTGGGGAGCGTCTCCTTCAGGGAGGGGATAGACGTCCCCGGCGAAGGGCTCACCCAGGTCATCATCGACAGGATCCCCTTCCCCCACCCCGATGACCCCCTCCTGGTCACCAGGAGGGCCCTCGACGGCGCCAGGGTGTTCAAAAAAATGGTCCTCCCCAGGGCAAAACTGCTCCTCAAGCAGGCCGCGGGACGGCTCATCCGGAGCGGAAGCGACAGGGGAAGAGTGGTCATCCTCGACGGGAGGGTTCTGTCGCGGACGGGGTGGAAGATCACCGAGGCCCTGCCGAAAGTGGGGTACAGGAGGGTGGAGGTGGAGGTGGGGCAAGGAGACAGGTGACAGGAGGGAGGCGGCAGGAAGGGCAAAAGTCTGTCATTTGCCCACAGGCGGGAATCCGGGTTGTTTTCCTGCTTCCTGTATCCAGCCTCCTGCTTCCTCGCTTTTTTCGATTCACGATTAACGATTCACAATTCACGACTTACGCGTCACGGATCTACTTCCTGTTCGGGTCCCACCTTCGGGCAAGACCCTGGGTTATCCGGTCTATGACTATACCCATTATGACGATGGATATTCCCGCCTCGAAACCCCTGCCGACATCTATCCGGTTGATCGCCATCAGGACCTCCTGGCCAAGCCCCCTCGCCCCGATCATGGACGCTATCACAAC
>CAZAMZ010000214.1:0-3100 GCA_964486375.1 uncultured Synergistaceae bacterium
AGCGAGAAAAGGGTCATGGCTACCTCAGTTTTTTGGTCGTGACTCGTGACTCGGAAACCGGGGAAACCCCCCGTGATCCGTACTCTCCAGGCAAGCTGAAGGACGCGTCCTTTCGCTGCGCTTGGGGCACCTTGTGATTCGTGACTCGTAACTCGTGACGCGGAAAGCATTAGTGCAAAAGATGTGGCGCGACTGGCCAGTTAAGTTTTTTAATGTTTCTAATGACGGATGAGTCCGGAACATCTGCATAGGCTGCTTAATATCTGGAAACAGGCCAAAATCATTTTGTATATAACCTATTTCCAGACCTCGGGGTCTCGGAAAAGGCAGTAGAAATCCTTGTCTTGTTTTGGCCTTGCCAGTCACGAGTCACGAGTTACGAGTCACGGGGCATCTACTCCACCCCCGCCTCGATCACCGTCAGAGTAGACTTTGAACCGTCCAGTACGGCCCTGGCGCCCAGGGGAAGGGTGGCCTTCCTGACGTCATGTCCGAAACACCCGTTTATCAGGGTCGGCTTCCCCACGGGGGCTACTACGGCCTCGAAGACCTCGGGCAAAGTGAAGGATTCCTTCGGTTTTCTCGGCTGGATATGGGTGAACTGTCCAAGCACTATTCCAGCCGCTTCGTCCAGCTTTCCCGCAAGCCTCAGCTGCATCAGCATCCTGTCAAGCCGGTAGACAGGCTCGTTCGTGTCTTCAAGGACAAGTATCTTTCCCCTTGTGTCGATCTCCCAGGGTGTACCAAGGAGCGCGCAGACAAGGGCAAGGTTGCCGCCTGCCAGTTCCCCCTCGGCACTGCCAGTTACCAGGGTCTCCATGGAAGGAGCTCCTTCAAAGGGTACTATCTCCCCCGGTGGTTCAGTGCTGGTTATCGCCCTGAGGAGGCTGTCCCGGACGTAACCGGGAAAAGAATCCCTTACGAACTCGCTGGCAGGCATAGGGCCGTGAAAGGTTATGAACCCCCTGGGCCTGTTGAACATGGTGTGAAGGATGGTTATATCGCTGTAACCCAGAAAAACCTTGGGATTCTTAAAGGCCATTTCTAGATCTATTCGTTGCGGAAGCCTTGTGGCGCCGTCGCCTCCCCGGACGCAGAAAATACCTTTGACGTCCGGGTCCAGGAACATCCTGTTGATGTCATCAGCCCTTACGAAGTCCGACCCGGCATGATAGCCTTCGGATTCGTAGCAACTGCGGGTCAGCTTGACCCCGAATCCCATATCCTTGGTGATCTTGACCGCCTTTTCGATGGAATCCATCGTCGACTGGCTGGAAGGGGATACGAAAGCCACGGTATCCCCTTGCTTCAGGGCTGGCACTTTCCTCATCAAGGACACTCCTTTCGTTCTTTTAGATCTCAAAAACCCCCGCTGACGGATTTGATCAGCATGGTGGCAAAGGATCCTGCCGGCAGGACAAATTCCAGGATCATCATACTCTTTCCGGGAAAAAGGCGATCCTCCCCCTCTTCCCATTTAAGATCCTCCGGAAAGGCAATAGCCCGCCGTCCGAAGGAGGCGAAAAAGGCCTGGGGTATCTCGGGCAGCCGGAACTTCGAGAGCCTTACTCCCCGGCTGAATAGCACCCGTGAAAGGATCTTGTCCAGGTTTCCGGTCATTTCAGGCATCCCTGCGGCAGGTGTGGGTATCTCAAGCTCAGCAAGCCCTTCGATCTTTTCCTGGGGAAGACGGCGGTACTGCACAAGGTCCAGCGGGTGGAACTCTACGTCGAAAAGGCCATCAGCTGTCTCCTTAATGATCTCCGCCAGGACAAGGTTCCACAGGAAGCTCTGGTAGGAGGAGAGATACTGCCCCATCTCCTCCCGCGGGATTTTCCTGAGGGCCTCAAGTTCCCCCTTGCCTTTTTTCAGGACATCGAGCATTTCCCGAAGGTTCACCTCTGGACAGAGTTGAGACAGCTCTTCCCATTTGCCCCATTTCCGGTCTGTCTCCAGTTTGCGTTTCCTTGTTCTTGAAGGTGCCTCAGGGTGACAGGAGGTGAAGATGTTTTTCAGGGCTTCTCCAAAACGCCGCTTGACCATCAACTCGCCGATGAAAGGACCACCGCTGGCAACATCCCCGAACCGCTGGTCGTCGAAGTAGTTCGCAAAACCGGATCGCTTCACCTCGCCCAGACGGGAAAGGATCCCTTTCGCCTCGCGGGGGTCCATATCCCTGATAACGATCCTGAACCGGTTTCCTGAAAGACTGCCCGGGCCGAGACGATTGACGGCAAATCCTGCGAACTCAGCCGAAACGTTGCCGCCTCTGAAGTTCATATCCTTTTCTGATGATGTCGAGAAATGCTGGACCGTCAGGGCTGCCTTGTCCTTTCTTCCGCACCAGTTGAGATCCCTGAGTGTTACTCCTGTGTGATCCGCTATCCTGGTCAGGGCGTCAACGGTGTTCCAGTTCCTCTTTTTGAGGCGGTAGACCTTGTGGGCTGCCGGGGTCTCAAGCAGCGGTACGGAAAGTATCTCCTCTACCTGGAAATCCTCGGGGTTCACTTTTATTCTCAAAATTCGCCTCCTGTGGCGGGATACCATCTCCGCTTCAATAAGGATAAATGATAGCGCCGCCGATATCATCAAGGGGTATTACAATTATATGGATCGAAAGGGGGAGTCAGACATGATCTTCGATCCCGGTCTCGTGCATGTCTACACGGGAAACGGAAAGGGAAAGACCACGGCAGCACTGGGTCTTGCCTTGAGGGTCTGCGGCCACGGGGGCAAAGTGGCCTTCATCCAGTTCATGAAGGGCTGGGATTTTTACGGGGAAATAGCTGGACTGTCGTTCCTCCCGGGTGTCCGCCTCGAACGGACAGGGACCCCGGACTATGTTTACAGGGGAAGGGAGGAAGAAGTGGACCGCAAAGAGGCCGAAAGGGGGCTCTTGCTTGCCCTTGAGTGCATCTCGTCAGGTTTTTATGATCTGGTCGTCCTGGACGAGGTTAACGTTGCCGCCGACTACGGGCTCGTGGATGCCGAGGAGATCACGAAAGCCATCAGGGACCGCCCGCGGCATGTCGAGGTGGTCCTCACGGGCAGGTCGGCGCCCCCCGCCTTTCTGGACATGGCGGACCTTGTCACCGAGATG
>CAZAMZ010000215.1:0-3060 GCA_964486375.1 uncultured Synergistaceae bacterium
AGGACGAGCGCGGGAAGGTGTATCTGCCAGTTCATCCCCTCAACCTCCTGATCTCCCGGACATCGAGCGTTCCGTAGTGTCGGTACAGAAGCATGATCAGCGAAAGGAGCAGTGCCGATGTTGCAAGGCCGATAACAATGGCCGTCAGCGTGAGGGCCTGAGGCGTTGGAAGGACCATGGAGCGGGCCTCACCGGCAAGGGTGAAAACCGGGATGGTCCCCCCGGTGCGGTATCCCAGGACTATGAGGAAAAGGTTGGCCGAAGCTTCCAGCAGGGTTATGCCTATGGCGATCTTGATCAGGTTCCTTTCAAAGAGGATGGCGTACATCCCCAGGAAGAAGATGATGCCGACCGCGAGGAAGGGAAGGTTACCTGTCATGGCCGGACTCACTCCCTCCAGGGTGATCGTCGAAGAGCCGGATCCCCTTGAACATGTAGATGAGTATCAGCGAAAGACCGCCGATAACCTCCAGGCCTACGGCCATATTCATCACCGATATGGTTCCGGCGCTGTTCAGGATCCCGCTGTTGGGACCTATGGGGATGACGGCGCCGAAAAGGCCTCCCCTTCCGGCAAGGAAGTTGTAGAAGAAGGTCGCGGAGAGACCCAGAAAACCGGTGGTGATAAAGACCAGGAGCCCGGTGGTCTCTATCCCTGAGTAGAAACCGGGTTTTGCAAATGAAAGAAGATTTTTCCCGCCGTGGGAAACAAGGAGGAAGGCTGCCATGGTGGCCACTACGGCGCCGCCCTGGAACCCCCCGCCCGGGGTAAGGTGCCCGTGAATGATGATATAGACTCCGTAGATCCCCATGAACCATGCAAAAACATCACATATCGTCCTGACTACGACTGAAAGGGGATTCATCTTCCCTCACTCCCCTTCCGGAACAGTGCCAGCACGGAACAGACCGCCGTGAAAAGGACCGCGGCCTCGCCCAGGGTGTCAAAACCCCTGTAGTCGAAGACTATGGCGGTGACAACATTGTTGACCGAGCGTTCCTGCTGGGCGTTCTCGAGATAGTAGTCGTCCATGGGAGCCCGGGCCTTTTCTCCGAAGGGATGGATCCTGCTCAGGGCTCCCCAGAAAACACCTGCCACTACAAGGATGGCTATGAGAAAAAGGACTTTCTTCTTCATTTCCGGTCACCTCCGCCGCTCTTTCTCAGAGCATTGCAGGCCCTGAGGGCAATGATATAGATGGCGGTGCTCAGTCCCGCCCCGATGGCCGCCTCGGCTATCGCGACATCGGGCGCCTGCAGGATGAAGAATTCGAGGGAGAGCAGCAGGCTGAAAACCGCCAGGGAGATCACCGAAGAGAGGAGGTCCCGGAACCATACCGCGTAGAAACCGGCGATGATGATCATGGTCAGTACTACTATGTGCGCGAAGCCGTTCATGCCGAAACACCACCTTTTTTGCGGTGGTCTTCGGCCAGCCTGTCCACCACGGCATACCTGGGCATCACACCGCTCCTGTGGGCGGATCTTGCGATGGCGTGGGCCCCCGTGGCATTGGATATCAAAAGCGCGAAAATGGCTATGATAACGTGGACCGTAAGGGTCGTGAACCGCCCCTCACCGGTGGCGAAGAATCTCTCCAGGGCGAAGACGACCACCGCCGCTGAAGTGAAGATGGATCCGAAGGTAGTGCACTTGGTGGTTCCGTGAAGGCGGGTGTAGACGTCGGGGAAGCGGTATAAGGCGACGGTTCCCAGGAAGTTGAACGCCAGGCCAATACCCAGGAGGACTATGACTGCAGTCGACAAGGCTACACACCCCCCTCTACGTAACGGGCAATGAACATGGTGCCCACGAAGGAAAGGGCTGCATAGACTATGGCCACATCAACCATGACTATGGAATCGTAAACCACCGCCAGCATTATCATAAGGGCGATCACCAGAGTGTTGATCGAGTCCAGGGCGACCACCCTGTCGGGGATCGTCGGGCCGGCAACGAGCCTTCCCAGCATCAGAAAGGCACAAAGACCCGTGATCATCGCCGCCCACACAAAAATGGATACCGTCATTCGGCAACCCTCCTTGCCCATTTCCCGAAAGATCCGTAGACCTTTTTCTCTGGGGGGTTCTCGTCGGTGACATTGATCCAGTGTACGTAGAAGATGCCCGTCTCCCCTGAATCATCGACATCCACCGTAAGGGTACCTGGGGTCAGAGTGATCGAGTTGGCAAGCATCGCCTGGGCAAGGCTTCCCTTCAGGCCGGAGTCGACCCTGACTATGCCCGGGTTTATCCTGCCCGTTATGACCCGGAACGCCACATCGAAATTGGCTTTGATCATACCCCAGAGGAAAGGGAGGAAAAGATAAATAACGAACGTGATCCAGCGTAAGGGGTTAAGACCCGCCAGGGTCCAGGATCTTTCGGGATTCCAGGCCCTTGCAAGCCCGGCCATTACCCCGCCCAGGGCAACGGCTATCCCGACCTCGATAGGGTCGATGCCTCCCCCACTCCACGCCAGCAAGAGGTACGTGGCAACGGAGAGGACAAAAATAACCACACGCCTCACCTCCTGTCAGGATTTATTAAAACAGAAGCAAGAAAAAAGTCCGTGCGGACCTTCAAACCTTGAGAAGGGTCCATGCATGCAAAGGGCAGTCTCACCGGAACAAGCCCAATTATGCATTATACATAATAAATGAAAGAAGTGGCTACCTGTTAAGGAGCCATATCGAGGCATTCAGGGCTCCGGCAAAGGTAACCCACCCTATATAGGGCGCCATCATCCAGGCTGCTGCCCGGTCCACGCGGTAAAAAGCCCTTATGGTCTCGGCAATTGCGACCCAGAGGACGGCAAGTTCAAGAAGGGCCGTACCGGGCATCCTGAGCCCGAAGAATATCCAGGACCATGCAATATTAAGAGCCAGCTGAATGGAAAAGAGAGTCATCTCCCGCCTGGATCCCTCGAAACCTCCCGCGGAGAGCCAGACCCTCCAGCCCGCAGTTCCCATGAGGACATAAAGAAGAGTCCATGCAGGTCCGAAAACCCAGGAGGGGGGCGTCCAGGAGGGTTTGACCAGCGTCGGGTACCATACGGATA
>CAZAMZ010000216.1:0-3032 GCA_964486375.1 uncultured Synergistaceae bacterium
ATGGTGATTTTCCTGGTCTTTGCCAACTGGGCTGCCCCAAGGGTTCCGGGCGGGATCTGGGAAACAGTCTATAGCATGAAATGGATCATTGCCGCTCTCGCCTTCGTCTTTACCCTGTCAGCCTCCAGGACCTGGTTCGACAGGGAGGAACGCTCACAGTGGTTCGATTCGACCCGGGGTTACGCCCTTCAGGTGATCCCCCTGCTTTTCGGGGGGGTCCTGGTGGCCGGCTTCCTTCTCGGCAGACCGGGCCATGAGGCCCTTGTTCCCGGTGCCTGGATAGAGGCGCTGGTGGGAGGCAACTCGCTGGGAGCCAACTTTTTTGCCTCGCTCGTGGCCGCTTTCATGTACTTTGCCACCCTTACGGAGGTGCCCATACTTCAGGGTCTTATCGGGGCCGGAATGGGAAAGGGGCCTGCGCTGGCCCTTCTGCTTGCAGGCCCTGCACTGTCGCTTCCCAATATGCTCGTCATCCGCAGCATCCTGGGCACTAAAAAGACAGTGGTCTACACCTGCCTCGTGGTGGCACTTTCAACGGTGGCTGGCATGATATTCGGCTCCTTTTTCGGCTGACCAGGCAAGGACCTTTTCACCGGATCGAACAAGGGCCGCTTCCCTGGTTGAAACGGCCCTGTTCTATTGCGATTTTCATACCACGCTGAACCTGAGCCGGCCGACCCCTTCGACCATGAAAAGGTAGTCCCCTTCGGGCATCGGCCCCGCGTCCTTCATCCACTGGAAGACTTCTTCCTCGATGTGGCATGTCATTCCGGGATGACCTTCGACATCGAATACCCTGAACTTCCCGGCATTTTCTTCCGGCTTTCCCCAGAGGCCCACCGGGCCTCTGTAGACCGTTCATCACCCGGCGATATTTACCGCCATGTGGATCCGAAAATCGTTCCCGTGTCTTGCTACTTCATCCAGCCAGTACCTCGATGTAATACGGATCTGCTTGCTCAAATTGCTCACCTCTTTCAAACCGTTCCTTTGTACCATGCAGCCGCATTTCCATGAAGAAGGCTGTCTAATTTATTTCAGGAGCTGGGAACCAGTGCCGCGTCCTGACGCAGAACCTCACGAGCATCAGCATTACGGGAACCTCTATGAGCACACCCACCACGGTAGCCAGGGCTGCGCCGCTGGAAAGGCCGAAGAGCATAGTGGCCGTGGCAATGGCCACCTCGAAGTGGTTCGAAGCTCCAATCATTGCAGCGGGAGCGGCCATGTCGTACGAGAGGCCCAGCTTTTTCGCAAGGGCGTATCCAACGGCGAATATCAGTATCGTCTGGATAAATAACGGGACGGCTATCCACAGGATCGTCAGGGGGTTGGCCACTATGACATCCCCTTTGAAGCTGAAGAGAAGGACCAGGGTCGTCAGGAGTGCCACTATGGTCACTGGTGTAAGGTAATGAAGGAACTGGTCCCTGAACCACTGGACCCCCCTGGCAGCGATGATCCACTTCCTCGAGTAGTAGCCCGCGGCGAGCGGGAGCGCGACGTAGACTCCTATGGACAGCAATAATGCCTGCCATGGAACCGGTAGCCTGCCTACACCAAGGAGAAAACCGCCCAGAACACCGTAGAGGACAAGCATCGTAAGAGAGTTGATGGCCACCATGACCAGGGTGAGGCCGTCGTTGCCGCGGGAAAGGTAGCTCCATACAAGGACCATGGCGGTGCATGGCGCTATGCCGAGGAGGATCGCGCCGGCCAGGTAACTCCTCCACAAGGGGACCTGGAGCATTTTGATCCCGTTCTCAAGCACAACGACACCGGAACCATGAGTGGCGCCTACAGGGAGATTCAGGCCGAAGGGCATCTTCACGAGGTCGACCGCATCGGGACCGATGAAACCTCTGAAGACGAAACCCAGGAAGAACATTGCTATAGCATACATGGTAAAGGGTTTGACAGCCCAGTTGATGAACAGGGTCAGGTAGACCGGTTTGCCGCTCTTCCCTGCCTTGACGACCTCCCCGAAATCTATTTTCACCATGATGGGATACATCATGAAGAAGAGGCAAATAGCTATGGGTATCGATACTACCGGAGCTCCATCTACCATGATGGCCATGCCGTCGAGAGCTTTGGCGAATCCGGGGGCTATCTTGCCAAGGATTATCCCCCCTATGATGCAGAGAGCTACCCATAAGGTAAGGTAACGCTCGAAGACGTTGGTCATCTTGCGTTCGCCGTTGTTGAATTGCCGGTTCATTCAACCTGTCCCCTTCCGTTCGTATTTTGTCTCTTTTTCGCTCCGCTACTGCAGGGAGCGCATCTTTCATGCTGCTGTTCCCTCAGCAGTATTATCTTTTCAGCCTGGGCCCGTGCTTCGGGATCGCCCTCAAGGTTTCCGACAAGCCATTTGACAAGATCTCCCCCCGGCGTTTTTCCCAGTCCGGGAGCAAGGCTGAAATAACGCCATTTGCCTTCCCTACGGGATACCACCAGGCCGGCCTGCTTTAATACCGATACATGCCTTGAGACGGTTGAAGGGGACAGCTCAAGTACTTCCTGGAGGCTGCAGAGGCACAGCTCCCCTTTCGACAGGGCCCAGGTGATCCTTATCCTCTGAATATCCCCCAGTGCCTTGATGCAGCTCAGAAGAGCATCCATAACCATTTCTCCTTTGTTCATTTGGCCAAATAACGAAATGATATCAGTTCAATTTCCCGGCGTCAAGGCATAAAAAAACCGCCCCCGTTATGGGGGCGGCAACTTGTGCCTTTCTTAGAAGTTGGAAGCGGCCTTGATCCTTCCCGGGTAGGCTTCGAGGCCTGCCTTGAGGATGTCCATCGCCTTTTCGAGGTCCTCCTTCTTGAGGACGTAGGCAAGGCGGACTTCGTCCTTGCCCAGGCCGGGCGTGGCATAGAAGCCCTCGGCGGGAGCCATCATTACCGTCTCCTTGTTCACGTGGAAATCCCGGAGCATCCAGATTATGAACTTCTCGGCATCATCGACAGGCAGTTTGGCCACCACGTAGAAGGCACCCTTGGGCTCTTCGCAGATCACCCCCGGCATCTCCT
>CAZAMZ010000217.1:0-3030 GCA_964486375.1 uncultured Synergistaceae bacterium
CCTATGGATGCCTTCTCGAAGGCCTCAAAGGGTAAATTCATAAACAATCACCTTCTTTGTTTGTTTATGAACAAACATATTACCCTTTTTGTTGGTAATGTCAAGTCAGCTTTCATTCCTTGCCAATGCCCCCATCCACCCGGGTGCGGTCATAACGATAATGATGCTGATGGAAACGGGAATACTGACGAAAAAGGGATGAAGGCCGCCCAATATCCCGGGTGCTGCCATGCCGAGTATCCCTTGCGATGTAGGTGCATACCCTGCAGCATACCAGAGCATGGCGCTGCCGAGGCCCCCAAGTGACGACGCCCAGACGGCCTCTTTGCGCAGCCGGTCTCCTATTACCAGGAGAGCAAGGTAGGGTGCCAGTATTGCCGCTGCGATAATGGTCCAGCTTGTGGTGCAGATTATCGCGATTATCTGAAGATTCCTGGTGGCAAATATGCCGCTCGCGATCGCGCACAGGGCGACCAGGATATGCCACTCGGCACCTTTAAGGTCTCGGTTGAGGACGTCGTGCCCGAAGCCTGCGGCTACTATATGCATCAACGCTGATGCCGTGGAAAGCGATGCGGAGACAATTGCGAGAGCGAAGAGCTGGGCTCCTGCCGCGGGGAGGAGCCTGTTTGCAAGCAGCGGAATGATCCCGTCCACCGCTCCTGCATCGGGGCCGAGGATCAGCCTTGAAAAGGCCCCGGAAAAGAATGTCCCACCAAGTACGACGGCTATCGCCAGCATTGCGAAGGGAGCTATCCTCCTTGCCTCCCGGGCGCTCTTCAGGGCGAAATGCCGCTGCACCAGCTGGGGCTGGGCCCAGACTCCAACAGAGGTTACCATTACAAGGGAAAGGACGAAAAGTCCGCCAGATCCTGAACTCAGTGCTGTGAAGCCGTTATTGGCCTGCGCCGTGGGAGCCAGGGCCGCAAGGGCCCTTATCCCCTCAAAGGGGCCCCCGATCGCCCGGAGCGTTGCCGAAAGAAGCGCCAGTGCTCCCAGCAGCATGATCCCTCCCTGGAGGGCTTCAGTGTAAAGGACCCCTCTGAGGCCTCCCCAGGAAACGCTGACCGCTACAACTGCGATAAGTACCCAAAGAGCTGTATTCAGAGAGAGGGGAAGGGTCCCGGCAAGCATTATCGCCGCTCCCTTGAATACCGCCGAGGCATATACGACAAGGAGAATGCTTGACAGAAGACCGAGGTATACCTTCAGCCCCGGCGACCCCGTGGCAGCCGAAAGCATCCTGGCAGGTGTTTTTGCACGCAGCTTTCTCTGCCATAGCCGGGTGGGCCAGGCGAGGAACCTGTAGACGAACCATGTCCCCAGCCACATGACCCCGGCGGCCACCATTACCACCTGCAGTCCCCACTGGTAACAGAGGCCCGCGAAGCCGACAAGGGCTACGGCTGAAACATAGGTTGCTACGTAGGCAAGGGCCTGAACGATTATCGATACCTTTCCGGGTAGAAGGATGTCCCGCCCCCTTGAAAACCTGGCAAGCAGAACAAGAGTCAGGGCGTATCCTGCCCAGACCAGAATTGTCGTCATGGTCTTTCACCTGCCTTTCCCGCGATCCGGTACGCGGACCACACTGCACCCCACACCAGTGAAACAGTTGCCAGAAGAACCCATCCGTCCATGTAATCCATCGAGGATCACCTCCGTTTTCACTCTCCCGAGGATCTGCCCCCGGGTTTTCATGCCACTCTTCGAACCCTAACTGCCTTGCCTTCCGATCTTTCAATGGCTCCTGGTTCCACCAGCCTGAGGTTTACCCGGACACCCAGGAGGGAATGCAGGTTCTGGGCGGTTTCCCTGTAAAGACTTTCCATGGCCCCCTCTTGAAGGGGTCGGGCGATCTCGGCGACCACGGTAAGCTCTTTCAGCCCCTCTTTACCGGAAATCTCGAGGAAGTAGTGAGGGGAAAGTCCTGTGACCCTTCCCAGTGCCACTTCCACCTGCGATGGGAAAACGTTGACCCCGCGGATTATGAGCATGTCGTCGCTGCGCCCTTTTATCCTTGCGATCCTGGTCCCCCTGCGGCCGCAGGCGCAATCGCCCGGGATCCGCCTAGTGATGTCATGTGTGCGGTATCGGATCACCGGCATGGCCTCCTTGCCCAGGGTCGTGAGGACAAGTTCACCCTCCTCCCCGTCAGGGAGAACCTTTCCCGTATCAGGGTCGATGATCTCCGAAATGAAGAATTCGTCATCAACATGAAGGCCGTTCTTGCAGGGGCATTCCATTCCCACTCCGGGGCCCATGACCTCCGAAAGGCCGTAAACGTCGAGGGCGGTGATCCCCAGCGCCGATTCCAGGCGGTCCCTGAGACCTTCTGACCAGGGTTCCGCCCCGAAGATACCGATGCGGAGAGAAAGAGTCTCCCTGAGCCCTTCGGCCTCGATGATCTCCGAGAGTTTCAGGGCGTAGGAGGGGGTGCAGGCGAGAACAGTCGTCCCCAGGTCCTCCATAAGAAGAAGCTGGCGTTCGGAAAAACCGCCCGAGGCTGGTATTACCGACGCACCGAGGCGCTCACCGCCATAGTGAAGCCCCAGTCCCCCGGTGAAGAGGCCGTAGCCGTAGGCTACCTGGATCACGTCGTCCCGGGTGACGCCTGCCGTGGAGAGGCATCTGGCCATCGACTCCGACCACAGGTCGACATCGTTTTGAGTGTACGCCACAACGGTGGGACGTCCTGTGGTCCCGGAAGATGCGTGGAAGCGGACCACGTCGCTTCTGTCGCAGGCGAGCATCCCTGTGGGGTAGGAGTCCCGAAGGTCGCTTTTTTCCGTAAAAGGCAGGGAGGAGATATTCTCAAGGCTCCTTATGTCCTTCGGCGTTACCCCGGCTGATTCCATCCTGGCCCGGTACCGGGGGACCCTGTTCCAGACCCTTTCAACCACGTTCACAAGCCCTGCTGATACTCCGCCCTGCATCTTTCCCATCTCAAACCCCTCCTCAAGAATAAAAAAAGGGCCCCCACCTTTTGCGTGGGGGCCCTTCGCTCGCTTTGGATCAACGCAAACTAGC
>CAZAMZ010000218.1:0-3023 GCA_964486375.1 uncultured Synergistaceae bacterium
GTGACAGTGCTGACATCTTACGCCGAAAACAGAGTCAGAATATCGGGAATTATCACCTGCGTAGGGCTTCATGCCGCTGTGCTGGGCCATCAGATCCCTGACCTGGAACTCCCTGGTGACCCAGGGGTCCTCCATGGCAAAGTAGGGAAGATGCATGACCACCCTGTCCTTCCAGTCGGCCTTCCCCTCCTCCACCACGGACGCCACAAGCGCAGAGGTAAAAGCCTTGGAGGTGGAACCGATCTGGAAGATCGTTGCCGTTGTCACCGGATCGTCCCCTTCAAGCTTTTTCACCCCGAAGCCCTTCGCGTAGATCACCTCGGCCCCCTGCACTACTGCCACGGCCATTCCCGGGATCTGAAATTCATGAAGGACCTTGCCCACCCTGGACTCGAAGTCCCTGAACAAAATCTCCAGATGTGCACCGGACGGTCTTTCCAGGGCCACTGCAACTGGTGCGCCGGAAGCAATACCGCAAAATTGAGCCAGGATAACGAGAACCAGTGCGAAAGAAAGAAGGGACTTATTGATCGGACGGATGTTCTTCATGAAAGATCACCTCTTATCCAGATTTTTCCCTGATGCTGTCGCGGCAAGCCTTACACGGTTCCCGCTCCCGCATCGGACATTACACACAGGGGAAATTCCTGTCAATCAGAGGAGAAATGATCATAAGCAATTGGGAAATGCATCCTTAACTCTTTCTGGCGAGGGGACCTTGAAGCGATAGCGGAAGTTCAAGGGAGCATCTTTCCAGCAATTCCCTGTTTCGGAAGATCTCCAGGGTGGGTCCGTCTGCAGCTATCTCTCCCCGGTGCAAAACCATAGTCCGCGGACAGACATCCAGGACAAGGTCAAGATCATGGGAAGCAACAAGGCGGGTGTGGGAAAAACCGAGAAGCAGATCTATCAGTACCCTGCGGTTTTTCGGATCGAGACCCGAACTGGGCTCGTCCATGACAAGTATGTCCGGGTGCATGGAAAGGACGGTGGCTATGGAAACAGACCTTTTCTCCCCACCTGAAAGGCGATAGCCCGGGCGGTCGGCGATGTGTTCCACACCGACGCTCTCAAGGGCCGATCCGACCCTGGCGACCAGATCTTCACCGGATACCCCCTGGTTAATGGGGCCGAAGGCCACATCGTCGAAAACGGTGGGCATGAAAAGCTGGTCCTCGGGATCCTGGAAAATGAACCCGAGGCGATGGCGGATCTCCCTGGCCGTCCCTTTGGACAGGATCGTACCACCTATATCGATGATCCCAGATGAAGGTTCGATCAAACCCGTCAGGGCCAGCAGGAGGGTCGACTTGCCGGCACCGTTGGCACCGACAAGACCGACGGCCTCTCCATGCTCGGCCCGGAAGGAAATACCCTTCAATGCCGGAGTACCGTCCGGGTATGAATACTCGAGATCCTTCACTTCAATGTAATGATGGCTCATCCTCCAACCACTCCGAAAAGGATCCCCGGCAGATCCAATAGACGCACCAGGGCGAAATAAAGCAACCAGGAAGAGATGAACAGGCCATCCCGGCGGTAAGAGAACAAAGAAGGGCAGGCTGTTTTAACATCTCCCTCAAAACCCCGGCTTAACATGGCACGGTGGATCCTGGCAGCCCTGTCCATGGATCTCAGCAGAAGCCCGCCAAGCATGGGACCCGAAACGAGTATTGAAACCCCGTTCCTTTCACTGAAGGATCTCAGCGAATGGGCCCTGATGGTCCTCTGTATTTCCCCCGCCAACAGGAGGATATACCGGTTCATGAACTGGAGCTGCACAACAAGCACCGAGGGGACGCCTATCCTCCCCAGGGCTGCAAAAAGGGAATCAGGCCGCGTTGTCATCGCCAGCAGCACTACCGACGATACGACAAGGGTCGATCTTATCATAATGGATATGAAGGAAATCCATCCGCCGCTCAGAACTATCGTGCCTAACCTGACCATGGGTTCCCTGTCGATGAAGGGGTTGAAGATGCCCACCAGAAGAATAAACGGGGCAGCGGCCAGTGTTCTTTTGGCCACAGCAGAAACGGGCAGGCCTGAAAGGGCGGTTATGACAAAGGGGTAGAGAAAAAGCGGCATTAGCCGGGAGATATCGTACTTCCCGAATGATGTAGTCGTCACCGCAAAGGCAAGCGTCACGATCCATTTTGCCCTGGGGTCGACCAAATGGACCGGGCTTTGGGAAAGAGCAAGATCCCTGGAAGAATTGATCCTCGTTATTCCCCTGCCAAGGCTGCCGGACAAAAAGACCTCCTGACCCCGCTAACCGGAAGCGACAAGAACCCCCTCAACGGCGAACGGTCGTGGTTTTCCTCAGCAGCAGCCCTGTTCCGGCTGCCACAAGGAAAACAAGCATACCTCCGACAAGACCAGATACGGAAGTCCCAGTGTCCATGACGGCCCCTTCCTGAGCCGGGGCTTTGGCATCTTCCTCGCCGACCGCCGCATTTTCCCTGAATCCGTAGTCAGGGAGGAACGAAAATCTTTCCTGCAATACGGCCAGAACCGAGTGGATACCCCCCTCCGGGGGTTCAAGTTCTTCCTGTCCCGAGGTCCTCTCTATGGCCCACTCAAGACCGTCAGGGAAACTTGAGGCGAACCAGGAAAGCACTCCTCCTGTGATCACCGTCGCAGCGAGAAAGAAAACCATGACCTTCTTGAGTGATACGGCGCCAAAAGGGGTGCCGCTTTGCGCCGCCTGGATCACTTCCGGCCGGGCCTTCCAGACAAATGATACGACGGCAGCCGTAATTACCCCCTCGACAAGACCAATTGCAAGGTGGATCGGCTGCATAAGCAGGAGGAAGGTTCTGAATGGCAACTCCGAAATGCCCGAAGCCAGGGTCTCCAGCACTACGGAAAAAGCCCCCAGCTGGAGGGCTACCACGACGGAAGCCACCGATCCGATCATGATCCTAAAATTCGAGGGGTCCCTGTCCACTATCGCACGGTACACGAAAGGGTATGCTACGAAGCAGGGGAAAAAGGCGAGGTTGAAAATGTTGCACCCCAGG
>CAZAMZ010000219.1:0-3010 GCA_964486375.1 uncultured Synergistaceae bacterium
GGTATGGTTAATGGCGGGGAGGAGAAGCAAGGGTTCGGGAACGCTAAAATACGCTATTAAAAGGATATTGATGATATTCCCTCTCCTTTTCATGATCATGTCGGTAGTTTTCATAATGCTACACTTCGCACCTGGAGATCCGGCGATTCTGATGTTGGGCCCTGAAGCGACCCAGGAGAAGATTTTACAGGTCAGGCAGGAACTGGGTCTGGATAACCCTCTCCATATCCAGTACTGGGATTTTGTCAAGAAGCTGGTACTTGAGGGTGACCTGGGTAATTCCTACCAGTCCGGGAGACCTGTAGTGAGTGAGATAGCCAGGACACTCCCCATCAGTGCTCAGCTTGCTGTAACGGCGCTGGCTATATCGATTGTGGTCTCCCTGCTCATAGGAGTAATCTCTGCGGTCAGGCAATACTCCATGATAGACCTTTTCACCAAGATTTTCCTCATGATAGGGGTATCCATGCCGGTTTTCTGGCTCGGCCTGGTCTTCATAGTAATTTTCTCCCTTAAACTGGGCTGGTTCCCCAGTTCCGGATGGGGTACCTTCCGGCATCTGGTGCTGCCAGCAGTAACCCTTGCAGCCTATCCTACCGCCGCGCTGACCCGTCTGACCCGTTCCTCCATGCTTGAGGTTATCCGGCAGGACTATATAAGAACGGCAAGATCAAAAGGGCTTTCAGAAGGGGCGACGATCTTCAAGCATGCGCTAAAGAATGCCTTTATTCCGGTAATTACAATGATCGGTGTGGAGCTGACTATACTGATCGGCGGCTCGATACTTACCGAGACAGTCTTTGCAATCCCAGGCCTGGGCAGAATGACGGTTACGGCTGTCTTCGCAAGGGACTACGCCGTGATAAGGGGTTCTATCCTGACGGTGGCGACCCTGGTGGCAATAATTAACCTTATGGTGGATCTATCCTATACCTTGTTCGACCCCCGGATCAGATACTGACAGGAGTTGATAGCCATGATCATGATGATCAGGAGATTCAAGCGGGACAAAGCGGCAGTTATCGGGGTTTTCATAGTCGTTCTCGTCCTGCTGGTTGCTGTTCTTGGTCCGGTCCTGTCGTCGGGTGATCCTGCAGAACAGAATCTCAGGGAAAAAAGGCTGGGTCCCAGCCTTAAACATCCTTTTGGTACCGATGCCTACGGAAGGGATATCCTGACACGCATTCTATACGGGGCCAGGCTTACGGTAGTTTCAGGGTTGACGGTTGTAGTCGCGAGCATGCTTATCGGGATTTTCCTGGGCGTCATTTCGGGGTACTGGGGAGGATTGCTGGACAACCTGATAATGAGGGCAATGGATTTCACTCTTTCCATGCCCTATTTTTTCCTGGCCATACTAATTGTGGCCATTCTTGGGCCAGCCTTGAGTAACGCAATAATTGCAGTAACGATTACGAGGATTCCTCAGTACGCCAGGGTTGTCCGGGGCGAGACCCTCAAGCTTAAAAGAGCGGGGTACGTTGAGGCTGCAAGAGCCATGGGTGCTTCCAATGCCAGGATCATAATGGAGCATATTATCCCTAATCTGGTGGGATCGATAATTGTGCTGTCAACTGTAGGTATAGCTTCCGCAGTCACAATGGTCGCAGCGTTGAGCTTCCTGGGCATGGGAGCCCAGCCACCGACGGCGGAATGGGGTTTGATGTTGAGTGAGGGGCGCAACTACATAACCTCCGATCCTCACATGACCATTATCCCTGGAGCTGTTCTCGCTCTTTTCGTCCTGGGCCTTAACCTGATGGGAGACGGATTGAGGGATACCTTGGATCCGAGGTTGAAATAGGATTACCCAGATCAGGTATTTCTGAAAATACGCCATTGGTTGGTGTTCCCGTCCTATCATTTCATACTGGTGAACCAAAAAACCTGAGGCAGTGATAAGGTACAAATTCTATGGCAAGGGGATGAGAGCGATGAGTATCAGAATAGTCGGCATTTCAGCGAGCCACAGGAAGGACAGCAACAACGAACTTTTTGTCAAGACTGCCCTGGAGGCGGCAAGGATAACCCCTGATGTAACAACTGAGTTCGTCTCCCTGGCTGGGAAGACCATCAAGCCCTGCAATAATTGCCGGGCCTGCATCAAACTGGGGAAATGCGCCGTGAAAGATGACTGGGATGAATGCTTCAGGCCTCTCCGGGATCCCGTGCCCAACGGAGTTCTTTTCAGTTCGCCGGTCTATTTCTACAATGTCAACTCTCAATCGCGCGCATTCATGGAAAGGACAACATCCCTGTTAAAAGCTCTTTTCTTCAAGGATGCCAAACAATTCCCACCAGACTGGAGCAGGACAGCAGCGGGGGCGATGGCCATAGGGTACGACCGCAACGGAGGTCAGGAGCATGCAATATCGACAACGCTGCACTGGTTCCTGACCAACAAATTCGTAGCCGTTGGCGCTGGCCATATCGGGTATATAGGCGCCCCGGGCTGGCTGATGGGCGAATATCAGAAAGATTCGATCCTTCTGGATAAAGAGGTTGGTATCTACTGTGCGAAAGAACTCGGAAGACGCGTCGCTACAACCGGATACATGCTTAAATACGGCGATGAGGCCTTGAAAGGGAAAATCCCTCCGGAGCATAATCCGGATACCGCAAAGGAATGAAGTCGCTCCCGTATCCTGCCGAGCGTCTCAAGATCAAAAACAAACATCATCCGGCGACAGCCCTGCAGGCATATTGAGTCAGGAAAACAGTCATGTGAAATTTCCAGGGAAAGGTGATCCGCATGCCGCCAGTCAATCGACCGGGTGGAAATGGCGGCAAGGGAACGCCTTTGCCGCCCGACTTGACAGAAGACTATGCTCTTGTGGATCTCCACCTGCTGGAATGCCAGCAACCATACTAGATGCAAAAAAATGTACAGTAAATTCCTGAGGGCAAAATCTGTCTGTCATCAATTGCGGTTGTCAGATCTTTTCGCAGTGATTCTTAAGGCTTCCGATCCCTTCTATTTCAACTTCAACCACATCTCCGGCTTTCAGTG
>CAZAMZ010000220.1:0-2989 GCA_964486375.1 uncultured Synergistaceae bacterium
GGCGGATGGTGGACTGCCATTCCTCTCGCGAATCAGCCGTCGGGGCAAGGTAGAGGGTCGCACCCTTCCCGTAGATCGCGGCCCTCGCAAGGGGCATGTAGTTCTCCCAGCAGATCAGGCCGCCCATTTTTCCGTAGGGAGTATCCAGAACCGTAAGGGTGCTGCCGTCCCCCTCGCCCCATATGATCCTTTCCGATGCGGTCGGCTTGAGCTTTCTGTGTTTTCCCAAAAGGCTTCCGTCCGGGCCGAAATAAAGGATCGTGCAGTAAAGTGTCCCGCCTTCACGCTCCACCACGCCCATTACCAGATAGGCTCCATGTTTTTTCGCAGCCTGGCCGAGAGCGACGGTAGTTTCTGAAGGGACGTCGACACTGTTCTCGAAATACCTCCTGAAATCTTTCCTGCCTTCGGGGGAACGGCTACCGACCACAGCACCGAAACCCAGTCCCCTGGGATAGGCGGGGATGAATGCTTCAGGGAAAACAATGATCCTTGCGTCCTGTTTTCCGCAGGTTTCGACCAGGTCGAGGGCTTTCCGCAAAGTGCCCTCCTTGTCCATAAACACCGGGGCTGCCTGCACGACGGCAACCTTTACGCTGTTCACCGGAGTAACCATGAAAACCCTCCCTTGTTTTTTCAGTAAAGACTGAACTTCATTCCTTAACCAGCACATCAAGTGAAGCGGACAGGGCTGCCCCCACGTCGTTCCTGAAGCCCTCTCCGGAAAGGATCTCACCGAGGGCAGACAGGAAAAGGACTATGTTCTTCCTGCTGGAGCCGCTCCCCATGAGTCCTATACGGATGATCTTGCCCTTCAGGTCACCCAGTCCCGACCCTACCTCGATGGAGTATTCATCCATCAGCCTCCGTCTCACGACGGCCTCGTCAACCCCTTCGGGCATCTTGACCGAGGTCAGGCTTGGCAACCTGTATGCGGGCTCAACAAGCAGTTCCAGCCCCAGGGCCTCGAGGCCGGCCCAGAGGGCCGACGCGTTCTTCCTGTGGCGTTCGAACCTTTCCTGGAGACCCTCTTCAGCGATAACCCTCAAACCTTCGTTGAGCCCGTAGATCATGTTTACCGGTGCCGTGTGGTGGTAAAACCTCTCCTCCCCCCAGTAGCGCATGATCATGGTAAGGTCCAGGTACCAGCTCTGGACCTTGGTCTTCCGCGCCCTGATGTGTTCCACGGCCCTCGGCCCAACTGTTACCGGTGCAAGGCCGGGGGGGCAGGCGAGGCACTTCTGGCTCCCGCTGTATACCATGTCCAGTCCAAGGCGATCGACAGGAACATCCATGCCCCCAAGGGAGGTAACGGCGTCGACCACCATGAACATGCCTGCCTTGTGGACCATATCAGCGATCTCTTCCAGGGGCTGAAGCACCCCCGTGGAGGTTTCAGCATGTACTATGCCCAGAAGCTTCGCATCGGGGTTCTCCTTCAATGCTTTCCCTATGTCTTCCGGATCCGCCGGTTTCCCCATGGGAGCGTTGACCTGGACGACATCGGCCCCGCATCTTCCCGCCACATCCTGCATCCTGGTCCCGAAGACTCCTTGGGAGCAAACTATGACCTTGTCTCCCCTCTCGATCATGTTCACGCAGGCCGTCTCCATCCCTGCGCTTCCCGTTCCCGACATGGCAACGGTAAGGTCGTTTTTTGTCTGGTATACGAACCTGAGAAGCTCTCTTGTCTCGTCCATCAGGGCGACGAAATCCCTGTCCAGGTGCCCGAGAGTGGGTTCCGACATTGCCCTGAGGATCCTGCTTTCGACCGGTGTAGGGCCGGGGCCAAGCAGTATTTTTTCCGGAACTTTTCTGGCTTTCTTTAACGGATCCATGTCATTGCCTCCCTGTTTTGGAAGAATTGTTGTCTCTTTCAGAAACATTACCAGTTCAGGATCTCGAGGGGGCATCTATCTCCCGGGCCATTCTGTCCCTCCTGGAAGCCCTGATGTTGCCCCAGGAATAAAGGCCGAGAGCAAACCATATACATGAAAATGTCACTACCTTCGGCAGGTCGATGGGCTCGTGGAAAACAGCCACTCCCAGAAAAAAGGCAAGCGTGGGGCCAATGTACTGCAAAATCCCTATCGTAGTCAGTTTCAGGCGTCTTGCCCCGTAGGCAAACCACAGGAGGGGAAGCGAAGTGGCCGCCCCCGTCGCTACCAGGAGAAGATCCTGGAAAGGATCACCGGCCAGGAACGTGCCCCGGTACTGGTCTCCGGCGAAAACAAGGAAGAGAAGGGCCGGTATGGAAAGAAAGGCCGTCTCTGCAATCAGGCCGGGAATGGCATCGATTACCACCTTTTTCCTGATAAGTCCGTAAAAAGCGAAAGTAATGGCAAGTCCCAGGGCAACCCATGGGAACTTCCCATAAAGGGCTACCTGGAATATCACACCAGCCGAGGCGATCGCGATCGCCAGCCACTGGATCTTCTCCATCCTTTCCCTGTAGAAGATAAAACCGAAAAAGACAGTCACAAGGGGGTTGATATAATAGCCCAGGCTTGTCTCGAGGACCATGTCGGCGTTAACGGCCCAGATGTAAATCAGCCAGTTGGCTGCAATTATAAGGCTGCTCAGCAAGAGCATCGCCGCAGTACCCGCAGAACGAAAGGCGGCAGGCATCTCCTTCAGGCGCCCCTGGAAAAGCATTACCAGGACCAGGAAGAGAAGCGACCAGAGGATCCTGTGGCCAAGGATCCCCAGGGCAGGCACATCCGACAGCAGTTTCCAATAGGCAGGGAGCAGGCCCCATGCTGTGAAGGCCGCGACTGCCGCCCTCAGACCTGACGCTGTCTCCCCTGTTCCCTTTATACTCCGATCCATTGGGGATTCTCCTCCCGCACCCTTTCCATTACTGATAAAATGGGCACATTGTCTGGTATCATTACAAAAACAACAAAAAGGGGGTTCAGTAATGAACGGCAGGCGGCTTTCGCTGTTTCTTGTCCCACCGCTACTATTCTTCTCCCTTATCGCTGTCTAC
>CAZAMZ010000221.1:0-2977 GCA_964486375.1 uncultured Synergistaceae bacterium
GCCCGAATTTTCCCTCTGGCTTCCACGGCTGATATTGGGGATAAGATAGGGGCGGAAGGACTGAAGCATTTCTTTCAGGGCATAATTAGCCTGGCGGATCCGTTGGGATTTTGCCTGGATCGCTTGATTGGATCAGTTGGAGAAGAAAACGAGGAAGAGCCCTTAGGGCTCTTCCTCGTTCTTTCCCTGTTGGCCGGGAGCAAAAGGCGGGCTCCATTTCTTTACCGGGTATTTTGGGGATATGCTAATCCAGCAGGGCGCCTCCGTTGACATCAAGACATGTTCCAGTTATGAAACTTGCCCTGTCGGAGGCAAGGAAAGCAATGGCGTATGCAACCTCATCAGTGGTGCCCCATCGTCCCATCAGGTTTTCATGGGATACCTCTTCGACATGTTCGTTTCCCCATACCTTCCTGTATACATCAAGCATTTTGGTCTCGATGCCGCCAGGCGCGATAGAATTGGCCCTTATCCCGAAAGGAGCTGCAGTTTTTGCCAATGATTTTGTCAGGCAGATCACGCCGGCTTTGGAAGCAGAGTAGTCGGCTGCTGCCATGATGCCCCCTACTTTGCCGGATAGCGAGGCGATATTTACAAAACAGCCCGATCTCTGATCCATCATGCATTTTAAAGCTTCCTGGCAGACAAAAAACTGGCCCTTCAGGTTAATGTCGAACATGATATCCCATTCTTTCTCGGTTATCTCGACAAAAGGTTTTGTTCTAAGGATCCCGGCGCCGTTCACTACAACATCAAGTTTCCCGAAGGCATTCACTATTTTCTGTATTACCTGGGCAACCTCAGCTTTGTCCGTTACGTCAAGATGGACCTTGTGCGGACTGTTTCCACTGCAGAAGGGTTTTATCTCGTCTGAAAGGGGGTAAGAAATGTCACAATCTACAACTTCTGCCCCCAGTTCGGTGAAAAGTTTGGATGTGGCGGAACCAATGCCCCCTTCAGCTCCGGTTATCAATACTATCTTTCCCTTGAAATCGAACATTGAACTCCCTCCTTATGGCTGTTTTTCAACGTCCCCTTTTCTCGAAAGCCAGATCATGCGAGACAATGGTTCCCCTTTCATCAACCTCGATCAAGCCAGAGAATATCCTCCCTTTCCCGTTATAAACAAAAGGCGAGATCAGGCAATAGAACGGGCTTATGTCTTTCAGCATAAAACTTTCAGGTATCTGGCACCAGAAAACCTCCCCCTCATCGCTGCCCTTGATCTGGCCCGAGTAAGAGTTCGAAGTGAAATAAAAGCCAAGAAATTCCTTTCCGGAGTGCAGGGATGTGAAGGAGATGATCCCGGACAACCTGATATCATCAAGTTCTGCGTTGGTTTCTTCTAGCATCTCTCTCCGGCAGGCCTGGAAAACCGATTCGCCGGGCTCTTTTTTCCCCCCTGGCACAGTTACAACATTGTAATGGGGTTCCTTTGACCGTCTGTTAAGGAGAACAAAGCCATCACGGCAAAGATAGCAGAACACCACAACCGATAATTGTTTTGAAGTTTCATCCGGAATGGCGGTCGTTTCGAACCCCTCCTCAAACATCATTTCCAGGTTGCGGGGATATTGGGAAAAAACAGGAAATCTGGTAATATAAAACAATACAAAAGTTATTTTATTCCATAAATATAAGTTTTGATAAAGGCCTTGTCAATAGAATTTATTCAATAATATTAATTCTTTTCCCCTTTCCAACATTCGCCAGGGTGCCTGTTTCAAATATTTCCGACAGTCAGGATCTGAGGGGAACTCGCAGGATCTGGAGCAGCAAATACTACTTTGATCCTTTCCGGAAAATTACTTTTCAGGATCGGAAAAATAAAACCAGGAGGGATAAGTAAATGTTCTCTGATATCGAAATAGCACAAAAAGCTGAGATCAGACCGATAACAGATATAGCCAGGGAATTGGGAATACCTGATCAGTTTGTTATCCCATATGGAAAGAACAAGGCTAAGATCGACCTGAACTACATCCGTGAACTGGAAAACCGGCCAGACGGAAAACTTGTCCTTGTAACGGCGACCACCCCGACTCCTGCCGGAGAAGGCAAGACCACCACGACTATCGGTCTTACCCAGGCCCTGGTAAAAATGGGAAAGAAGGCGATGCTTTGTCTCAGGGAGCCTTCCCTTGGGCCATGTTTTGGTGTCAAAGGCGGCGCAGCCGGCGGAGGTTACTCCCAGGTTCTTCCCATGGAGGAGATAAACCTGCACTTCACGGGAGATATCCATGCTGTTACGTCGGCTCATAATCTTCTTTCGGCAATGCTCGACAACCACCTCCAACAGGGGAATGAACTTGGTGTCGATCCAAGGCAGATCGTGTTCCGAAGGGTTATGGATATGAATGAAAGGGCGCTCCGCCATATCGTACTTGGCTTGGGAGGAAAGGGTAACGGTATTCCCAGGGAGAGCGGGTTCGATATCAGTGTCTCTTCGGAAGTTATGGCAATACTCTGCTTGTCCAAAAACCTTGCGGATCTGAAAGAAAGACTTGGCAGGATCGTCGTCGCTTACGGCAAAGACCGGAAGACCGTGACGGCCCGTGACCTTAAGGCCGAGGGAGCGATGGCTGCACTTCTGAAAGAAGCTATAAACCCCAACCTCGTACAGACCATCGAACATGTTCCGGCTTTTGTACATGGCGGTCCATTCGCCAACATAGCCCATGGGACCAATTCGCTTGTCGCCACCAGAATGGCTCTCAAACTTTCTGATATTGCCCTTGTCGAAGCCGGCTTTGCCTCGGACCTTGGAGGAGAAAAGTTCATGGATATCGCCTGCCGTTACGGAGGATTCCATCCTCAGGCAGTAGTTCTGGTTACCACCGTCAGGGCTTTGAAGATGCATGGGGGTCTGTCCAAATCCGATTTGAACGGAGAAAATCTTGAAGCACTGAAAAAAGGTTTCGGGAACCTGGATGCCCATCTTGAAAACCTTTCGCAGTTCGGGGTGCCTGTAGTCGCT
>CAZAMZ010000222.1:0-2971 GCA_964486375.1 uncultured Synergistaceae bacterium
TCTTGCCGGTTTTGCCCTGGGCCAGCCTTTCCCGGTAGTCGTCCTCAATGTCTTTCGCGTTACCGACCCCTACGGCTATGCCGATATCAGGTTTGTTCATATCCCCCTTCCAGGCCATGACGATAACTTCATCCCCAAAGGAGTCGTTACCCGTCTTCCAGTCGGGCGGTACCTGGAATCTGACGGGGCCGACGGACATGTCCTTCCAACCGGAGACCTCTTTCAGGCTCCCTGGATCCTCTGAAGGTTTTTGAGATTCCCGGGTGTCCGATGACGGTTCTGAAATGATACGGATATCCGACGCTGTGAACCACCCATGGCCCTTCAACTCAAGCCGGAAGGCTTTTGCCTTGATCGCCGGCTTAATACTCTTGCTGTATGACGGTATGGATTTGCCCACATTCCCATATGAGAGCTGGGACCAGTTTATGTTTGTGTTCTTCAACTGATCAACGACTAACCACTCGCCGTTCTCCTTCTGAAGTTTGAGGGTGATCGTGGAACCTTCGGTTTTTATGTCGGTCCCGGCACTGCCTATGTAAATACCACTGACCATTTGTGGGACAGAGAAATCCATCTGGAGCCAGTCTTCGCCGTTCCTGGCCCCGCACCAGGCACCCCCGTTGAAGACATCCCCCTTGGTGTTAGGGGCATGGGTAGAGCTGAAAGATGAACTCCCCTGGATTGGTTCCTGTGATCTTGCCGGTTTTTCAGAGGCAGCAGTCTCCTGTTTCGGCTTGGCCTGAGCGACCTGTTCCGTTTTTTGTTCCTGCTTTTCGGGTTTGGAACTTGCCAGGTCCTCGATGTATTTCTCCAGCTTTGCGATGTGTTCCCGTATGACCTGATCTTCGTGAATGGCAAGCCCTTCTTTATACTTTTTCAGTGCCTCTTCATATTTCTTTGCGTTCTGCAGAGCGGCGGCCTCTTTCCATAACTTTTCAGCCCTGGTTTTTGCCCTGGCCTTCTCGGCGGCTTCTTTTTCCTGCTTCGCCCTCAGGTCCTTCAAATATTGTTCAAGTTCTTTTACACGACCCCTTACGTCCCCATCGTCGGAGATCTTCAGCCCTTCCTTGTATTTGCCCAGGGCCTCTTCGAATTTTTCCGCTTCCTGAAGTTTTGAGGCTTCCTCCCATATTTTCTCCGCCTTGGCCCTGGCATTGGCCTTTTCTTCCGCTTCTTTTGCCTCTTTGGCCTGCCTGGCCCTGAGCTCGTCGATGTACTTTTCGAGCTTGTCAGCATGGGCCTTCACTTTTTCATCTTCATGGATCTGCAGGCCCTCACGGTATTTTGCAAGAGCTTCTTCATATTTTTCTGAGGTCTGCAGTTTTGCTGCCTCATTCCAGATGGCTTCAGCCCGGGCTCTTCTCTCTTCTTTTTCTTTCAGATCGGCAATGAATTTTTCAAGTTTTTCGACGTGGTCCCTTACTCCGGTATCCTCTTTGATCTCAAGGCCTTCCCGGTATTTTTCAAGGGCCTCCTCGTATTGTTTTGCGTTCTGCAGTTCGGCAGCTTTCTTCCAGACTGATTCTGCCTGTTTCGTGTTCTCACCCTCCATTCGATCCAGTTCGTTCCTGATCGCTTCGTTGTCGGGGTCGAGAGCCAGGGCCTCCTTCATTGAAGAAATGGCTGAGGTGTACTGCCTGCTGCCCCATGCATTTATGGCGACCATGAATTTACCGGCCGCCTGGACCTTTTCTATGGAGGTATCCACGGGAAGGGATATAGAGGCCCTTCCGATCTCCTGGTTTGAGTGTCTCGCAATTACGGTAACTTCAGCGGTGCCGGTTTTCTCTCTCGATACCGTGACAGAGGTCCCGTTTTTCGAACCCTTGAAAATTGTGCCCGGATCAGCTTCCCAGGCAAAGGAGACCCCGTCGACACGGGAAAGAGGGGTCGCCTTGAGCTCAATGGTCTGGTTCTCTGTGTATGTCCCGGCCGGGACGTAATCAACCTTTCCTCCCGGGTGAACAATTTTGGACGGCTCAGAGCATCTCCCTATGTCGATATTCATTTCAAGAGGAGTGATCTTTATCTCATCCTTCAGTTCCGCAAGAAGCGTCCGGGAAGACCTGTCGCTGATCTTCACGGAGTAGATCACCGGGTCAAGGCCGCGAACGGGGCCGAGGTCGGCCGTTCTTTTACCGTCGGAGTTCCTTGGTGACAGGGGGGCCTGGCTATTCCAGTCGAACTGGAGGAGGGATCGGTCAAGTTCCGATGGCAGTATGACCTCCAGCAGAGCCTTCCCTGCCGCAGGTATTGCCCCGATCTCCTTAAGGGAAAATTCGGGGATCGAAACATTGAAAGACACCTTTTCGGATCGGCCGACTATTGTTCCCTTGGGGTTCTTGACCTCCACCCAGAGGGTTACCGCGCCCGGCCTATCAGGTGTAACACTGTTCGACTTTTCAGGACCTGAAGGTCTCGTCATTTGTATCTTTGGTGAGGAATGCCAGAATACGTTGGAGGTCTTTCCGCCGCTTTTTACCCCTCCGGGAGCGTCAGGGAACTCCACCCTGGGTGTGAAACCTGTGCCCAGTTGAACACTTTCCGGGACATCCAGCAGCTTTACCGGGAATTCAGTGGCGTTAAGCACAAATGTCGCGCTGGCCGTCTTTTTCCCCTTGTCTGTGACAGTTACCGAGATAGTGTTCTTCCCAGGTCCCGAAGGGGTCAGAGTGGCCTTCCCCTCTTCGGCAACGACGTTGTGGCTCCATTTCCAGGTATAGGGTGCTGTACCGCCTTCAACATCAGCCGTTATAATCGCCTGGTCGTAGACCTCGATGGTATCCCTGTCAGAAGAAAGCGCAACTTTTAACGGTTTTGCGATGAGTTCAGCCGGAAGGGCAACAACGGGAAAAATAACCGAAGCCTTCCCCAGCAGGAGGCCGTCCTTGTTCCGGGCTTCAACTTCTGCTGATGCGTTGCCCGGTTCGTTCCTGTAAAGCGTCGCCTCGTCGCCGATGCTTGTCGA
>CAZAMZ010000223.1:0-2931 GCA_964486375.1 uncultured Synergistaceae bacterium
CATCAATAACCTCCGCCATGGAGACCAGTTCGCCTATCTCTTTACGGGTTATCAGCAGAGTCATCATTTTTCCCCTCCCAGAATATTACCAACAACAATTTTTTGTGCTTGGGCTATCCATCTTTTCAGCTATTGAAATCTGGTTATGCTATATTTTGACCAGTTTCCCTTCCCACATTGACCTTACCAGCTTACGCGCCTCCTCGATCTCCATCGGGCGAGGATTGTTAGGCCTATAGTAAATTTTTACAATCTGGGAGGCATAATCATCTATGCGACTCTCTTCTATTCCCAGTTCTTTTAGGGAAGAAGGCAATCCTACTCTCTTGAGCAGATCCCTGAACCTCCCTACGACGATTTCCGCCATTTCCTCTTCTGAACCTGAAGCATCGGGAGCCACTGCAGATGCCAGTTTCAATAATGTCCGCCTTACTAGATCAAAGTTGAACATCATGGTGTATGGCAGGGCAATACCGCAACCAAGACCGTGGGGGTGCCCCCCGTCAAGGGTTAGAACATAGGACATGCTGTGTGCATAGAGTCCCCCGCCCTGAGTGTAGGACATCATCCCGAAGACTGATGCGAAAGACATGTAATAACGGGCTTCAATGTTCTCACCATCTTCAACAGCCATAGGAAGATATCTGAAAACATACTCCACGCATTTCGACGTGAAGACCTCTGTGATCGGCACCATCTTGCCGATCATGCCCTCCATCCCATGGGAAAGGGCATCGAGTCCTGTACAGGCTGTAATTTTGGGGGGCATGGTCACGGTAAGCAGTGGATCGACTAAAGCCATGGTTCCGTACAGGTATGGATTGATCCCTCCCAGCTTCCTGTTCCCCTCACTTGCGATAATATAGGGGCTAACCTCGCTTCCAGTGCCAGAAGTTGTGGGAAGCAGGATGCAGGGAAGTCCCTCCCTTTCAAAAGGCTCAGCTGCCTCTGCTTCTCCCTGGGGTTTCCCGATATTCATGAGGTATTTCCGGATATCCTTTGGATTTGTAGCAGTTATCGCAGCCGTTTTAGCCATATCCATCGGGCTCCCTCCGCCCAGGCCCACGATAGCGGAGAAATTGCCCCCCCTGACAATTTCCTGAACTTTGCGGCAAGTAGAAAGATGAGGTTCAGGTTCAACTTCATCGAAAGTCACGACATCATGACCCGAGGCACGAAGAGAATCGGATACTATCTTTTCCGTTCCAACGGAGATCATGGTCTTGTCAGTTACCAGCAGTACTTTCCCCCCGTTGGTGAATTTCCTTAACTCTTCTCCTGTCTTCAAGGCTAACCCACACCCCACAACCAAACCTCCCAGAGGTTTGGTCCCCACGGTTCTGAATTCCGACACTTTCGAAAGGCTTTCGGGAACTTTTTCCAGCAACTCAAAATATCCCATTCAATTCACGACCCCTTTCCCAAATGAGAGGTGTTTTTCCCTCACTTTTCAGAAATACCTTTGAAATATCTTGCCTCCAATAGTTCCAGGTTGTTCTCCAGAAGCATAGCAATGGTCATCGGGCCCACACCTCCCGGTACAGGGGTTATCCAGGAGGCTACCCGGGAGACCTCGCTGAATTTTACGTCACCCACTATTCCTCCAGGTGTCCTGTGGATCCCCACATCAACCACAATTGCACCTTCTTTTACCATTGAACCATCGATAATTCCCGGTTTGCCTGCTGCAGCCACGACAAGGTCCGCTCTCCTTGTTTCCTCTCCGAGATCACCAGTCCTGCTATGGCACATGGTGACCGTCATATTCTCTCCAAGTAGCAGTTGTGCCACAGGTTTCCCGACAGTGTTGCTCCGTCCGACAACAACAGCCCTTTTCCCCTCCAACGGAAGGTCGAAATTCTTCAGGAGGCGGATTATTCCTTTCGGAGTGCAGGGGACGACACCTCCAAGCCCGCAAGTCAGACTCCCTTCGTTTAAAGGGTGAAAACCGTCAACGTCCTTTTCGGGAGCTATCCGACAAATGATCCGTTCCTGGGAAAGCTTCCCGGGTAAAGGGAGCTGCACAAGGATCCCGTGTACTTTGTTGTCGCAATTCAGCCGGTCGATCAGCTCAAGTATTTTGCTCTCATCAGAGTCGGAAGGCATTTCATGTCGGAATGAAACGAAACCTACCTCACTGCAGGCTTTTTCTTTCTGCCCGACATAAATGGCTGAGGCCGGATCGTCCCCGACAAGCACTACTGCCAGACCGGGGATCTTCCCCTTCTTTGCTAGTTCCCTGCACCTGACTTTAATTTGTTCCCTTACCCTGGCCGCGACTTCTTTACCATCAAGGATCCGTGCCAATTTCAACACCATCCTAGAAAAGGCCGGAGATCCTGCCCATCTCGTCTATGTCTATGCCCTCTGCCGCGGGTTTTTTGGGCAGGCCCGGCATTGTCATTATGTTCCCGCAAATGGGAACCACAAAACCCGCCCCTGCTGAAAGCCTCACTTCCCGTACAAGAAGTTTCCAACCCTTCGGACGGCCAATTTTTGTGGGGTCATCTGAAAGACTCATCTGAGTTTTTGCCATGCAGACCGGCAGGTTTCCATAACCCCTCTCTTCAAGATCCGCCAGAAAGTCGGAAGACGCTTCACTGTAGTCAACTCCTTCAGCACCGTAGACGTGCGTGGCAATTTTTTCAATTTTTTCCTTGAGGGGCAGCCCCGGTTCGTAAAGGGGATGGTAGCCGTTAGCCTTTTCCATGGCATCA
Source organism: uncultured Synergistaceae bacterium (assembly GCA_964486375.1). GTDB lineage: Bacteria > Synergistota > Synergistia > Synergistales > Thermovirgaceae > UBA4066. Next base: position 2,718 of record CAZAMZ010000223.1, read on the forward strand.
AGTACCTTTTTCGCCAGATCCGTACCCCCTTCTCCCCCCTTCTCCCATACCTCGGAAAGGGCCGCCTCATGCCCCCTGCCAGTGACATGGTCCAGTACCTCTTCAAGTTCGGCATCTGTGTCAGTGGGGAAACGGTTCAATGCAGCGACTACAGGCACCCCGAACTGCGAAAGGTTTTCAAGATGGGCATCCAGGTTTCCGAATCCTTTTTTCA
>CAZAMZ010000224.1:0-2930 GCA_964486375.1 uncultured Synergistaceae bacterium
CGCTTTAACCGTCTTGCGACATCTGCGATGGAACCATCTCCCCTGACCTCTATCTTGTCGACATCCATCTCGCCTATGCCTCTTGCCGCAGCCCGGACGGTTATCATTACATCCTTGGGGTCGTATCCCATTATCTTCCCGCCTACAGCATCAGCTGCCACATAATCCCTGGAAGCAAGGATGAGCCCCATGGGCACCGGGGTCCCGAAGATGGGCCCCATCCCTTCCTGGCAGACGGTCGCGTCAAAGACGGTCAGTTCAGGTTTGAGGGCGGTCATGAGGTCCACGACACCTTCTAGGAGTCCGTCCCTGTGGAATGCCTTTTTCGTGGGGTCATCAATAAGGCCCTTGAGGTTTTTCATGCTCAGGGTCACTTCCGTCTGGTCGTGGGTCTTCATGACAGGAACACTTATTATCACGTCTGCTTTGCGTACGAGTTCCCAGGATCCCAATTCGGAAAAGACCTTATGCCCTTCCGGAACAGCTATCTTGGTCCGGGGGGTTGTCTTGAGGTCGATCACTTCATAGCCTTGTTCCCTGAGCCTGGTATATTCCCCTGCTTCGATGACCTTTTCCGTGTCCACTCCCGCGGCGGACGACTCGGCTATTACCGGCCGGCCGCCCTTTTCCAGAACCAGGTCGGCTATGGCTTTGCAGACTTCCCACCGGCTTATCGCACCCGTTACCCTGCCTGATGGGACAGCCACAAGATTGGGGTTGATGAGAACAAGATCACCGGTTTTTACAATATCATCCAGGCCGCCAACAATATCGACTGCCCTGCGAACAGCTTCAGCTATCCCTTTTTCATCATCCTGTTTGACCTTTACAAGAGAGACCGTGCTCATTTCGTTCTTTCCTCCTTCTGGTTCTGCGCGGCGCCTGCAGCTCCGGTTTTCATGGGGACTTTCTCTCTGTCCCTCAGGGTTCCTCCCTCAGGCGAACCTGGGTTTTCTTTTCTCAAGAAAGGCTTTTATCCCTTCATGGCTGTCGGGATGTTCAAAACAGGCCGCAAAAGCCTTATTCTCTATCTCGAGTCCCTTTTCTACAGGGTGGTTCCTTGAAAGGTTGAGAACCTTTTTCGCCTGCGACATGGCACTTCTGCTGCGGCCGGCGAGCAAACCGGCGAACGAGAGTGATTCATCCCAGAGCCTGTCCTCGGGGAAGACCCTGTCTACAAGGCCGCATGCCAGCGACCAGGCAGCGTCAAACCTGTTGCCGGTAAGTATCATTTCCCTGGCTTTCGATATTCCAACGATCGAGGCCAGCCTCTGAGTCCCCCCGAATCCCGGAATTATCCCCAGGTTGATCTCAGGGAGACCCAGCTTGGCCCCCTCCGCCGCAAAACGAAAGTCACACGCAAGTGCAAGCTCAAGGCCTCCCCCGAGGGCAAAGCCGTTGATAACCGCAACGACGGGCTGGGGCATCTCCTCAATGATCTGAAAAAGGTCATAGCCGCTCCTTGAAAAAGCGGCAGCCTCCCCGGGGGTGAAACCTGACAGTTCTGATATATCGGCACCTGCGACGAAAGCCTTACCCTTCCCTGTCAATATGACCGAACGCACATCCGACCTAGCGGCACACTCCCTGAAAGTTTCCCTGAGTTCACCGATGATCCGGGCGTTGAGCGCATTGAGGGTCCTGGGGCTGTTGATCGCGACTGACAGAACACCTTCAGCAGCATCCTCTACTACCACAAATTCCTTCTCACTGGTAACAGGCATCCCGTAACCTCCTCTCGAAGAACCGCACCTATCCCCGGGTGCCTTCGCCTGGATCCGGATCGATCCCTGCAAGGATCTCCGCAAGCTTTTTCTTACCCTTGATGCTGGAGTTCCTGTAGATCATTATCTTCTGGGCCTGGGGGGATCCTGCCCCATGCATTGATTCGACAAGGGCAGTACCGCCGGTAAGGTTCTCGATAAGCCTCATCATCCTTATCCTGGTCTCGGTATCGACGCCTTCACGGCCCTTCAGGTACTTGGTTATGAATGGCCCGATCTCCGGGTTGTTGAGATCGGCTTCGGATGGAAGGGTCGCCATGAGCCCGCCTGCAATATCCTGTGCCAGGCGGCATATCTCGTAGATATTCCTCGTCACGTTCTGCTTGGTAATGTTCGCAAGCATCGGGTCCGCAAGGTAGGCGCCCGAAGGGGTGGCACGCCCTTCATTGGAGCAGGCCAGGGAGCAGCTGTAAAGGGTCTCCGCCAGGTGGGTCATCTCCACTAGTTTGTCCCTGATATGGGAGGCAGATTCCACTCCGTTGTAGTCGGCAAGGGCAGCTGTAGCCCCTATGATGACATCGCTGACACCGGTCTTGCAGCCGCCGTAGTTCTGCCGGTGAAGTGTGGCGAAACGCTCCACCAGAAGACCTGCATACTCGGCCTCGCCGCAGAGATATACGTTCTCCCAGGGAACGAAGACGTCGTCAAAAACCGTGAGGGCTTCTCCTCCCACAATACCGAAACGGTGGTTGCCGGTGTCAATGGTGCTCTTTTCAAGGCGCCGGGTATCGTTGGTCTGGCGTCCGAAAATATGTATCACTCCCTCGGCATCGACGGGGAGTGAGAAACAGACCGCATAATCGGCGTCATCCTCGGAAAGACCCGTGGTCGGCATTACCAGCATTTCATGGGAGTTGACCATTCCGGTCATATGCGCCTTGGCGCCTCTGACTACAATGCCGTCGGATCTTCTCTCCACAACGTGAACATACATATCGGGGTCTTCCTGCTGGCCCGGTTTTTTGCTCCTGTCGCCCTTTGGATCGGTCATGGCCCCGGCGATCATCAGGTCTTCTCTCTGTACCCTCTCCAGGTACTTCAGAAAACGTGCGTGGTAGTCGGTGCCCTTCTCCCGGTCTATCTCCCAGGTTACCGAATAGACAGCGTTCAGTGCATCCCAGCCCACGCATCGCTGAAAACAGGCCC
>CAZAMZ010000225.1:0-2910 GCA_964486375.1 uncultured Synergistaceae bacterium
CTCTGCTCAAGGTCGTAAAGGCAGGAATGAGCGAAAAGGAGATCCAGAAAATAGTTGCAAGAGCAATGATGGACGAAGGAGGCGAACTCCAGGGATTCCTTATCGTCAACTCAGGACCGGAACGTTACAACATGATGAACCCCTGGGCCTCTGACCGCACGGTGAAGAATGGGGACATGGTAATAATTGACTGGGGTGGCGTATGCAACGGGTATTGGTCAGATCTTACGAGGGGTTTCTTTATCGGTTCAGCGACAGATCACCAGAAGGAACTCTACAACACAACACTAAAACTGAGGGAAATCGCGGTCAATGCTGTGAAGCCAGGAGTGCCGGTAGGCGAGATCGACAGGCAGGCCATGCAGAAGGTGGAAGAGCTAGGATATTCCCAATATGTGCAGCACAGGAGCGGCCACGCCATCGGGCTGGAAATGCACGAGTCACCGTCAATATCTGCAGACAACATGACCCTGATGAAGCCTGGAATGTGTCTTACCATTGAGCCGGCACTTTACGACTGGCCTGATGTGGGATCTTTCAGGATAGAGGACGTTATTGTTGTAACCGAAAGCGGGTCGGAATGCATTAGTCATTGCCCCAGGGAACTGATAATTATCAAATAGCTGTTTCCCCAGGGGTGCGGTATTCCACACTTCCTTTCCCAAGGGCCCTAAGGCCTGCGGAGATTGTAATGCAAGATCGGGGCCAATTGAAAAACTGCAGGGAAACACCCTCAACTTCCGGTTTTTCGGGTCCGGGATCCAATGTTTTGTTACGCCGCAATCCCGGCCAGGGGGTTCTTGCCGCCCCTGGCCGGAGAAAAATCAAATGGGGGAAATTTTGATGATATTCCCGAAGAGCGAATATGAGGCAAGGTACTCGAAATGCCAGTCTTTGATGAAGGAAGCAAGCATCGATGTGCTGATGCTGACGAAGGGGAGCAACATATTCTATTTTTCAGGCTACAGGACAAGCCTTTTCAGCAGTCATTTCAGACCCTTCGTACTGCTTATACCCCAATCCGGGGAGCCTTTGATGATAGTGCCCAACCTGGAATGGTTCAGTGCTTCAAAGGAAGTATGGTTCGACGACGTAGTTTTCTGGGGGCCCGGAGGCAACGCATCCGACCCTATCAGCTCGGTCCAATCGGTTTTCAAGTCCCGGGGATTTCTCAATTCTGTAGTAGGAACCGAACTGGACATCGGACAAAGGCTTGGGATGAGTTATCAGGAATTCGACCAACTTAAGCAAATCTTGCCAAAATGCAGTTTTGTCAACGGAACCGGGATAACCTGGGAGTTAAGGATGGTCAAATCACCAGCCGAACTTGAGTGCATGAAAGAAGCCACGAGGATTACATGCTGCGGTTACGAAGCTCTTATATCAAATGCCAGGAAAGGCATGACCGAGAAAGAGATGCAGATTATCGTAGCCTCGGAGATGATGAGCCAGGGATGCGAGCAGGAATATTTCCTTTCCATTGGAGCGGGACCGGAAAGGTACTCCATAATGAACCCGCTGCCCACAGATTATGCTGTCAAGGATGGGGATCTGGTCCTGATGGACTGGGGTGCAGTGGTAAACGGGTACTGGTCCGACCTCACCCGGGTTTTCGCAATTGGCTCGATAAATGACAGGCAGATGGAGCTCTACAATGCAGCCAACAGGATCAGGGAAACAGCGATAAACGCAACCCGCCCCGGGGTCCCTATCGGCGAGGTGGACGTCGCAGCGACAGGAATGGCGGAGACGCTGGGAGTACGTGACTACATGCTCCATCGGAGCGGTCATACCATCGGCCTTGAGGTCCATGAAATTCCCTCTATTTCCGCCGCCGACAGAACGATCATGAAGCCGGGGATGTGCCTGACGATCGAACCGGCCCTCTACGACTGGCCCGATGGAGGTTCTTTCAGGATAGAAGATCTCGTAGTTGTGACAGAAAATGGGAACGAAGTCTACAGTCCCTGCACCACGGACCTGATAGTAATCGACAGGTAGCAGTTCTGTACAAAACCGGGGAAGGATGGGGACATACCATGGCATTCTCAAAAAACGAGTACCAGCGAAGGCTTGAAAAATGTCAGAAAGAGATGAAGGATGCGTGTATTGATGTATTGCTTCTAACTTCCGAGAAGAACATCTATTACCTCAGCGGCTATCGCACCTCCCTTCTCAGAAACTCCAACTTTCGGCTCTTCAGCCTCATGATCTTCCAGACCGGGGAGCCCGTACTGATCGTTCCCAATCTGGAGATCGGAGCGGCGAGGATCATGTCCTGGTTCAAAGATGTCCGATTCTGGGGGCCCGGAGGTTTCGCATCGGAATCGACTGAAGCCGTGAAGAAGATGCTGGAAGAAAAGAACCTCTTGAAGGCTACGGTAGGAGCGGAACTTGCTCCGGGGCTGAGGTTCTACATGACCCAGAAGGAATTCCAGACCATCGGGCAGATACTTCCAGGATGCCGCTTTGTTGACTGCAACGGGATCATGTGGAAGCTAAGGATGATCAAGTCGCAGGCAGAACTGGAGTACATGAGGGAAGCTTCCCGGATCACTTGCGCATCCTATGAGTACCTTCTCGATAATGTCAGAACTGGTATGACAGAAAAGGAGATCCACAAAATAGTCCAGATAGGCATGATCAGGGAAGGATGCGAAGTTGACAACTTCGTCGTGGTGACTGCCGGGGATATGAGATATTCCAGCATGAATCCATGGCCCACGGATTATGTAACAAAAAAAGGAGACCTGGTGCTTCTTGACTGGGGAGCATCCTTCAACGGCTACTGGTCGGATCTTACCAGGATTTTTGCCCTGGGTTCCGTTACGGATCACCAGAAGCAGCTATACCAGGCTGCAAACAGGATGAGGGAGGTAGCTATCGATGCGGCTCGCCCCGGCGTGCCGG
>CAZAMZ010000226.1:0-2885 GCA_964486375.1 uncultured Synergistaceae bacterium
GGAAAAAGGGAAGACCCCTTTTCATCCTGCGTGCCCTGGCCTCTTCGGAACAGCTAGATGAGGTCCTTGACCGTTTCTTCATGGACACCCCGACGATAGGGGTGCGCTACTGGCCCGTGGGACGTACAAGGATGCACCGCGAAACGAAAGAGGGTCAGCTGGTAGTTGACGGGATCAGCCTGCCGACAAGGGTAAAGATATCAAGACTCGGGGAGATCATTAAGGGCAAGGCTGAAGCAGACGATATAGGGAGGCACCTTTACGGAGCCTCCCGCAAAAAGGACAAAAAACGCAAAAAGGGCAAATAGGGCAAGGAGATCTCAGGGGGTTTTCCTGCTTAAGGAAAATGCACCCATCTCTGCCAGAACTACAACGGCACAGATCAGGAAGATTCTTTTATAATCCCAGGCATCCCCAAGACGTGAGATCAGCGGGGGCGCCAGGAAAAAACCGATACCCCACAGAAGGTAGAAGACCCCCGAAACGGAACCCTTGAGGGATACGGGGACTGCCTCGTTAAGCAATACCATGGCAGAGACACAGAACATCCCCAGGCCGAAACTCGCCACGAAAAGCGTAGCCAGGACTGCAGCCCCGCCGAAGAGCATGAAGGCTGAAACGCCCGATGCTACAAGGAGGAGCCCGGCGAATATTGCCGGGTTAGGGCCGATCTTGTCCGCCACCCTTCCCGCGGCGACCTGTGAAACGCTTATCGCTATGTAGAAAAGGGCGAAAAAGGCTCCCACTTCACTCTGGGAAAACCCTTTCACGCTAAGGAGCACTGCTGGTATCACCGTCAGGAATATTCCGTAAAAGGCTCCGTAGATGATCACTCCCCCGAGGATGGCAGGTCGGGAGATCATGTACAGGGCTCGAAAAACTGCCCTGAGATCCGCCCCGCTTCCCGGCATCGCCTGTCTGCCGTGTTCAGTTCCTCTTGCCAGGAACGCAACAATAAGAGCTCCCGTAAAGCCCGAGGCAGCGTAGAGGAGGAAGGCTTCGTTACCGCTCCACACGGAATGGACATATACGCTGAGGAGGCTGCCTGCTGTAAGTCCCAGATGGATCGAGGCATTGTACCTCCCGATAGCCTCCCCCTTTGACTCGGCGAAAAGGATCGACAGAAGCGCAGGAGCCAGGGCCCAGACGGGGATCTCCGCAAATCCCTGGAGAACCCTTCCAAGAAGAAGGCCGTTAACGCTCCCGGCCTTGAAATAAAGGAAGCCTGTCAGTCCGGCAATGACGTAACCGGCAACAAGAAACCTCTTGTGGCCGAACCTGTCTCCCAGGTTGCCGACGGGAAGCTGCAGAAGGACAAAGGGGACCGCAAAGGCGGAAGCTATCAGACCCACATTAGCCATTGAGCCGGAAAGCTCAATTACCCTGCTGGGGAGAAGGGCCACAATGAGTCCAACACCGACCATCTGGATGAACGCGGCTGCATATAGAGCTATGGACGACCTGTTTTCTTTCAATTCTTCATTCGCCTCTCTTTTTTGGTGCCAGGGGAAATTTCCTTGCAAAAGTCCTGATTCCAAGATTTTACCGAAGAGGGCTTCTCCCCTTCTGTCTCTTCTGAGAAAAATCTATTTACTGCTCATAAGGGCGACCACGTTGAAGAAATCAGCTGAAAAGGGCTGCCGGAAGGGCGTTCTTTCAGGTTTGCGGCCCAGAACAAGGTCCGCGCTGGCAAGGGCAAAGAGAGCCATTGAGGTGCTTGACGGGGTCGGGTGATCGAAAACGGGGGCTGGAACATGATGAAAATCCTCCGGCCGCGATTCCAACCAGCCATCAGCATCCCTGAAAGTCTGGATATATCCCTTCAGTTCGTCCAGGGTTCCGAACCATGCGGGATCTTCACCTGCGATCATCGCGACCGCCGCGAGCAGCGCTGCGGCGTCGAACAGGAATGACCGCTCCTGGAGGATCCCGCCCGACAGGCAATGGGCGAGGCGCTTTCCGTCCCAGAAGGTCGTCAGGATGCTCTCCACAAGCGAGACTGCCTCTTCAGTATAATCCCCCCCGGACTCGAGGAACTTCCCGGCCTGGAGCAGGCCAATGGCAACAAGGGCATTGTTTCCGCACAGTATCTTGGTGTCAGCTTCGGGCTGCTCCCGCTCGAGTCTTGTCTTCAGGAGTTTTTCTTCCAGTTCCGGCAGCTTTTTATGAGAAAGCCTGACGAGGTGGTTTCTGCCCTCGAAGTTACCCTCCTGCGAAACATCGTAAACCTCCGCCATTGCCGCAAGGCCTTCATGACCTAGGATCTCTTCAAGTTCACCGTAACCCCAGAGGTACGTCGCCCCTTCCTCGTGACCGGTATCGGCATCGAGGGCGGAGAGGAACATGTTCCCTCTGCTGAAACACTCCCGCAGACATCGGATGATCGACCCCGCCATATCCCTGTACCTCTCATGGCCAAAAACCCTGAAGGCCAGGGAATAGCACCAGAGGGACATGGCCTGGTCGTAAAGCATCTTCTCGAAGTGGGGGATCTGCCACTCCCGGTCGACGCAGTACCTGAAGATGCCCCCCTGCAGGTGGTCATTCAGCCCGCCGAGGCACATGGCATCCAGGGTCCTGGAGCAAATAAGTCTTACATCAGTGTCGTCTTCAAGCAGGAGAAAATCAAGAAGGAACACGAGCGTGCAGTGGGGCGGAAACTTCTGCTCCCTTCCGAATCCGCCGTAATGCCTGTCGAACATCCGCTGGAGCCCCTCAAGGACTTCCTCCCGGGCCGCCGCCTCCGGCAGTTCCCGGGATGGCTCGAAGCGTTCTGCGAGGAAGCCCTTTCTTTCCCTGTAGTGTTCCCTGACATGGGAAGCCACGTGCAAAAGCCCCGGCATCCCGTGCCCGCTTTCAACCGGGAGGTAGGTAAAGGCCAGGAA
>CAZAMZ010000227.1:0-2884 GCA_964486375.1 uncultured Synergistaceae bacterium
CAATGGGAAAGATCCGGGAGGATATGAATATGAACGGTGAAAGGGTCCTCGAGGAACTTGCCGGGCGGATATCCGGCGACACAAGCGCCCCCCACCACATAGCCAATGTGCTGAGGGAGGCCATATACAGGGGGATCCTTGAAGAGGGAAGACCTCTTCACCAGTCCCAGATAGCACACCGCCTCGGGGTGAGCCCCATACCGCTCAGGGAGGCCCTGAGACTTCTGGAGACTGAGGGTCTGGTGGAGTTCCGGGGGTACAGGGGGGCTTTCGTTACGGAATTGTCTCTGGAAGAAGCCAGGGAGCTCTACGAGATGGTGGCCGCCCTTGAGACCAGCCTTATGAGGATCGCATTTCCCGGAATAACAAGAAGGATCATCCGGGAGGCCGAAGAGGTGCTGGAAAGGATGGAGAGCGAGGACGACTGCATCCGCTGGCGGGATCTGAATTTCCTCTTCCACACCCTTCTCTACGAGCCCGCCGGAAGGCCACTCACCCTCGATACCGTCGCCCGCCTCAGGCAGAAGACGGACCGCACCATAAGGACCCACCTCGACTCCCTCAGGAAGGAGTCGGAGCACCAGCACAGGGAGATCCTGGAGGCAGTCGCGGCCGGGGACCTGGAGAAGTCCGTTGCTACCCTTGCCCACCACCTGGCCTACACATCCAACGACCTTCAGTCCTGGATGAGGGCGGAGCAGTCTAGACGGAAGAGGCAATAAGGGTTTTTATTTCTTCAGGCCTGCGGAGCGCCTTGTGTTTCAGCACGGGGATGCCGAGTTCCTGCCCCAGCCTGCGGCACTGGTCGCGGAATGCGGACTTTATGCCTTCGTGGTACACCACGGCCTTGATGCCTCCCCTGATGCCTGAGGCGGCCGACCGCAGCTTTTCGAATCCCTCTTCGGAGCCGTAACCTCCTGAAACGATCCACTGGTTGGGGAGTATGTGGGATACTCCTACTGGCAGATCCCTGTTGATTGCTGCCTCGGAGAAAGACCGTTCGAAGTGGATCCCTCCCACGCACAGGATGTTCACGAGAGGTTCGGTCTCCCGGAAGGGGCTCGTCAGGCTTTTTGCCATGACCTCTATGGCAACGGCATCTTCCCAGCTGGATGGGGTGCTTCCGATCTCAATATCGAGGGTCGGCACGGGGAATTCATTCAACAAGGATGGTTCCTGCCCCTTGAATGTACCAGTCCAGTGTGTCGCCTCCGTCACTACCGTGAAGTCGTCAAGCCCGGCCTCGCTTCGGTTCTTCTCCAGGGCGTGCAGAATATTTCGCATCGCCGCCGGTTCGGCAGGGGGGAATACCCCCGCGTCCACGTCACCGACGGTGTGGACCGTCAAAACCCTGTCGGGCGCGTTGGCCCCCTCGTGCCAGTTGACCTCGGCGGCAAGGTCGAAGTCGAGGAAGTGCTCTTTCAGGATGGGCAGGTAGCGTATGAAGTCGTAGCTCACAAGGTTTTCCTGGCGCATGAAGCAGAACCTGTCGCCTTTTTCATCCACGTGCTCCAGGATGGGAAAGCCGTCGACGGCTATTCCAGCCTCACGGGGGCGGAAAAGCTCCACCACCTTGTCGAAGGCCAGTCTTGAGACATGGTCATGATCTTTGCCGACGCAGAAGAAGAAGATGGCTTTTCTGTTCCCTGCGGGGCGATCTTCTTTCATGCTTTACCCTCCCTTTGATCGTCCTGTTATTATACATGGCATATCTGACCATAGATCCTGCCTGAAAGGAGAAGCGCCTTATGAAGATCAGCATAGCGCCGGAGGTTTTCGAGAAGTGGCCGGGATACCGCAGGTACGTAGTGGTGGGGAAAGGCCTTGACAACGCCGAGGAGGACACTGCCCTTCTTGCCCTGCTCAGGGAGGCCGAACTGGGAGTGAGGAACGACCCGGAACTTGAGAACTACAAGGAGTACCCACTCATCGCGTCGTGGCGTTCCGTTTTCGAGGATATGGGACTGAACCCCAACAAGTTCCCTCCCTCCATTGCCAACCTTATCAAGAGGACACGCTCCGGCAAGGACCTGCCGTTCATCAACAGGCTGGTAGCGATCTTCAACATCATAAGCCTTAAGTATCGCATCCCCTGCGGCGGTGACGACCTTGCATGCCTGGAGGGAGACCTCAGGCTGGGTCCCGCAAGAGGCGACGAGGTTTTCGCCCACCTCGGGAACCCCGAAGCTGTGGAGAACCCCGAACCGGGCGAGATAATCCTCCACGATACGGGAAACGGAAGCGTATTCTGCCGAGGATGGTGCTGGAAGAACGGCGACCCGAGCAAGATAACCCCCCATACCACCCATGTGGCCATCAACCTCGACTCCATGCCGCCACTGCACGAGGCAACCCACCGGATGGCGTCGGGGGAGCTGGTGGACCTCCTGGGGAACCATTGCGGAGGGACCACGGTGATAAAGCTTATCAGCCCCGAAAGCCCTTCTTTCGAGATCTGAACTGTTTTACGGGAACTGTTTTACGGGAACTGTTTTACGGGTTGCCTGTAATGGGAAGATCGTGTAATCTATCACGATCTGATCGAACAATTTGGGGGAGTTCCCTTGGAGAATAGAACTTTTATCAGGAAGATGGGACATCGATTTCTTTTCCAGGAGGGGACCTGGAGGGCTTCAGGTTTTTACCGCGACGGCGACGGGAACACGGTCCAGCTTTCCGGAATGACCACCATAGAGCACCAGGGTGACCTTTGGATCAACAACGGTTTCATGGAGATAGAGGGGGATACCCCGGTGAGGGTCCAGAACCGCTACGAGATCGTCCCCTTCGAGAGAGGGAGCGACTCCTCTACATGGAGATCCGAGAACCCTTCCCTTGGCCCCCTGGTAGGTTCTTTCGCTGTCGTAGGCGATTCGATCCTCTC
>CAZAMZ010000228.1:0-2855 GCA_964486375.1 uncultured Synergistaceae bacterium
GGAGGCCCCGAAACCATTACGGGCTACTTCGGCGGGATAGGCCAGCCAAACGAACACGCACTGGCATGGGTGGACGAACTCCTTTACTACTACACTAACTACGGCATAAACGAGGTCCTTAACATAAACCCCGGCACGGTCCTTCTGGGGTACCTCCTGTACCGGCTTGGAGTGGATATTCGCTTCAAGATATCTGTATTCATGGGCAACGACAACCCTTACGCTGTTCTATGGACGCTGATGATGGCCAAAATGTTCGCCCGGGAGGATGGGTCCACACCCCTTATCGGGTTCAACCTTTCCAACTCGGTCGATGCCGATACTCTCCTGGCCTGTGCCGATATCCGGAGACGGCTCGGACTCGAGGACAAGGTTCGCATCGAGCACCATATTACCGAGACCTACAAGAGCATTGTCAGGCAGCCCTACAACAGGCGTGAGGATCTTCTGAAAGTTGCCCGGGTCTACCCGAACATCTCGGCAAAGCACGAGGGTGGCGACCCGGAGGTCGAGAAAACTTTGGATCATCCCTCGGACATCCTGGACTACTTCCGCGACAAAGAGGAAGTCATCGCTTCGGGCGATATGGACAACCTGAGGAACAACTACCTCAAAAAGCACGATGCTACGAACAAAACCGCAGAAGAATTGACAAGGGCGGGGCTCTCGTTCATAGCGGCGTCGCGCCTACATGCACGCTGATCACTGTCCTGGTTGCCCGGGGATATCTCCCCGGGCAACTTTTTTACCGGATGGATCATGACTGAAAACCTCAAAGGGATTAATTACACTGTAAGGGTAAGCCCCAGGGCACGCCGGGTTACTTTAAGGGTTGCTCCCTCTGAAGGCCTTGTGATTGTGATCCCCGGAACATTCAGCAGTAAAAAGATTCCTTCCATAATAGAGGAGAAGCGCTCCTGGATAGAAAGAACCCTGGCCAGGATCCCCCCGGAGGCCAATGTCAGATCTTGTGAAACTCTGCCGGACCGGTACTTCTTTCCTTCTCTTCAGCGTTTTCTGGGCCTCGAGGGAAATGACCTGTCGACACGTCTTCGATCTATAGCGCGAGAGATGATAATCCCCTGGGCATGGAGCATTGCAGGGGCAACAGGTCTCCATCCTGCCTCCATATCGATAAGGAATCAGAAGACTATCTGGGGGAGTTGTACCGTCAGAAACAAAATAAGCCTTAACCAGAAACTGCTTTTCCTGGAACCCCGCCTCGTTCGCTACGTGATCCTCCATGAACTATGCCACCTCGAGCACAGGAACCACTCGACCGCATTCTGGTCCTTTTTTGAGAAGCTTGACCCGGCATGCAAGGCTCACAGGAAAGAGCTCCGTTCTGTCCAGTGGAAAATACCGGCATGGGCGTATTGACAAAGAAGGTTATTTTGGTACTATAATACCAAAATACTGACGAGGTGAGTCTTATGCCGGAAAAAGTAATAAGAAAGATAATACAGATAGACGAGAACAAGTGCGACGGATGCGGCCAGTGTGCCGAAGCCTGTCATGAGGGAGCCATAAGGATCATCGACGGAAAGGCCAGACTTGTCAGCGACTCCTACTGTGACGGACTCGGGGACTGCATTGGCGAATGTCCCCTGGATGCGATCTCTTTTGTCGAACGCGAGGCTGACCCCTACGATGAAGAGGCGGTCAAACGAAATATGAAAGCCCCAAAAAGGGAGGAAACACTCCCTTGCGGCTGCCCGGGGACAATGGCAAGGTCCCTTGAGAAGCCTTCGGCTTCAACCTGCGAATCCTCCTGCCAGCCCCAGGTCAAAAAGGAGGCTTCTGTCGCCTCCGAACTTTCGAACTGGCCGGTCCAGCTGAGGCTTGTGCCAGAAAATGCCCCCTACCTTAAGGGCGCCGATATTCTATTGACAGCTGATTGCTCAGCTGCTGCGTCTCCTGATTTTCATGAACGTTTCGTCAGGGGCCGCGTCCTTCTCATGGGATGTCCCAAACTTGATGATGCAGACTACTACAGGGAAAAACTTGCAAGGATCATCAGGGTCAACGAACCGTCCTCGATAACAGTCGTGAGGATGGAAGTTCCCTGCTGCGGGGGTCTTGCGCGGCTTGCCGAAGCAGCCATCGACGAGGCAAGGGTAGCTTTAAAACTGAGGACCGTTGTTCTTGATGTCCGTGGGGACCTTGTCGAAGACGAGACAGTGAAGTTCCGGTTCCAGTAAATGCCGGGGTATTGTTAACCCCTATGATCGAGAGGTCCTCCGGAAAAGAGAGACCTGCGATCGTGAATCAGAGGGTGTGAAAGATCGCCCGGGGCCTTAAAGGGAACTTTCCTCTATCTCCTGGATCTTCTCCTCGAATCCGTATATGGTCCCGTCGATCTCATCAACAGTGCGGTCCAGGTACTGGAGGCCTGTTACTTCATAATCTGAAGGCAGGTGGTTCGAGAAACGCTTCACCTTGAGAAGGGACTTGAGGTAGCTTTTTTCGAAGAGGTTTATTACCTGCGCTGCTGTCAGTGCATCTGCCTTCCCGTTATCCAGGAACAGGTAGGCCATCTCCAGGTTCTCGCCTATTTCCATCTCGCCATACCATATGTCGGCCAGAGTCTCCCTGAAACGTTCCCTCTGTTGCGGGTCCACCATTTCGCGGATGGCCCTTTCTATGAATTTCAGGCCTCTCCTTAGTTCCTCTTCCACGACTCTAACGTCGCTTTGCGGAAGGGAAAAAGCGGCTATGTATTCAGCCTCGTCCGTCAAAGTCCTTCTGCCCTTAAGCAGTTTGCCGAAGTCTGGCCTGAGGGTTACCGAGGCTTTCTCCGGCGGGGCTGACACCAGGTCCCTGAAAACCCTGCCGGTGTCAAACCCCTTTGATTC
>CAZAMZ010000229.1:0-2838 GCA_964486375.1 uncultured Synergistaceae bacterium
ATGCCCCGTCACAGACTGCACAGTAGCTGACCCCCCTGCCCGTGAACTCATCCTCGCCGGGGGCACCCAGTTTCTTGAAGCTCGCCCCGGTGGCAATTATGACAGCCTCGGCCTCGATATCTCCCGAGTCCGTCCTGATCACCTTTCTCCCTTGAGCCAGGTCAATGCCCTTGACTTCCACATCCCTGAATTCCGCCTTGAAATGTTCGGCATGTTTCCTGAAGGAATCGGCCAGTTCCGCTCCGCTTGCATGGATCACGCCGGTCCAGTTCTCTATCTCGTCGGTCACGTTTATCTGGCCGCCGGGAATTCCCTTCTCCAGAACAAGAACGTCGAGCCCCGACCTTTTGCCGTAGATGGCCGATGTAAGCCCTGCCGGTCCTGCACCGATAATGACGAGTTCCCTTTTTTCCATAGGCTGATCCCTCCCGGGGAGATAGTTTCCACTATGCATGAAAGTGATTCTCATTGTATCAGAACCGCGACTTCTTCAAAACAACGACCCTGGGTATGCCCTGAATGTCCTTCACAACAGCGTCCGTGGTGAAATGCACTCTGGACAAGGTTACCAGACGTTCGGCCTGTTCCTTCCCCCCTGTCTCGAGGATCAGCGCTCCCCCCATCTTCAGGGACTGCGAAGCCCAATCAAGGAGCGGGATATAGTGCGCAAGCCCATCTTCCCCTCCCGAAAGGGCCTCTTCAGGTTCGTAAAGCCCCACTTCAGGCATAAGGCCCTTCATATCCCTTGCCGGAATATACGGAGGGTTGCTGATGATCATATCCAGGGCCCCTGTCTTTACAGGTATCCTGTCAAAAGATCCTGTATGGCATAACAGGCACCTGGAGAGAAGTCCCTTGTCCCGCAGGTTTCGCCATGCCCAGAAAATCGCCCTGGGGCTTTTTTCAACTGCTATGCCCCTGCTTTCGGGGAGATCAAGAAGCACCGCAGCAGCAATGCATCCTGAGCCTGTTCCCCAGTCCAGGAAAAGCCCCCCGCGGAAAAGGCGACGGGCCTCAAGAACAAGTAACTCGGTCTCCGGCCTGGGCACAAGGCACCCCGGACCTACTTTGAATGGCATACCCATGAAAGCGCAGGAACCGGTTATGTATTGAAGGGGCTCTCTGGCGGCTCTTCTGGAGATGGCTTTGCGCAGGTCGTTCAAAAGCTCTTCAGGAAAAATGCGTTCCTGGTGGGCGATAAGTTCGGATCGTTCCATCCCGGTGAGGAAACATAAAACAAGGTCAGCCTCAAGCCAGGGTTTGTCAATTCCTGCCGCGGCGATCCCTGAAGCAGCAAGATTCCGTGCTTCGCGAATATCCAAGGCTCAACCTTCCATTGATCTCATTTTTTCCGACTGGTCGGCCATCACAAGGGCCGAGATCATCTCCTGGAGGTCGCCTTCCATCATCCCGTCAAGCCTGTAAAGCGTAAGGCCGATACGGTGATCGGTGACCCTGTTCTGCGGGAAGTTGTAGGTCCTGATCCTTTCGGACCTGTCCCCTGTGCCAACTTGCCCTTTCCTCTCTGCAGCCATTTTCTTCTGCTGTTCCTGGATCTCCATGTCGTAAAGTTTTGCCTTTAAAAAGTTCATGGCCTTGACCCGGTTCTTTATCTGTGACCTTTCATCCTGACAGGTCACCACGATACCTGTGGGGAGGTGCGTGATCCTTACGGCGGAGTCGGTCATGTTGACGTGCTGGCCGCCGGCGCCGCTTGCCCTGTAGGTGTCAATTTTCAGGTCTTCCTGTCTTATCTCTATATCCACATCCTCAGCCTCAGGAAGAACCGCAACTGTAGCAGTGGAGGTGTGGATCCTTCCGCTGGATTCAGTTACCGGGACTCGCTGGACCCTGTGAACGCCGCTCTCGAACTTTAACTGGCTGTAGGCTCCTTGCCCGTCAACCTTGAAGACGACTTCCTTGAATCCGCCTATGCCCGTCTCGTTACTTGTCAGAAATTCGATCTTCCACCCGTTGTTTTCGGAAAAAAGTGAATACATCCGGAAAAGATCGCCGGCAAAAAGGGCCGCCTCATCCCCTCCGGTACCTGCCCTGATCTCCACGATGACGCTCTTCTCATCGTTGGGATCCTTTGGAAGAAGGAGCACTCTGAGTTCAGACTCCAGTTCTTCGAGCCGTGGCTCCAGTTCACTGACCTCATCCCGGGCAAGTTCGTTGAGATCAGGATCCCCTGAATGCAGAAGGCTCCTGGCCTCCTCGAGGCGCAAGAGCGTTTTCCTGTATTCCCTGTAGGTATTCACAACATCGACGATCTCCGAATGTTTCTTCCCGAGCCTGTGAAGGTCTGAAGGATTACCGGCTATCGACGGGTCGGACATTTTACGCTCGATCTCTTCCAGGGATTTTTCCAGTTCGTCTAGCTTCCCGGATATCTCCATTTGCGTTATTCACCACCACGGAGAGCGGTCTTTTCAGCCTCATCCCCGATGGCAAGGTCCAGGGCTGAAATGGCCACCTCTATCTGTTCAAGATCCGGCTCTCTCGTCGTAAGGTACTGAAGCCATAAGGCCGGTGCCATTAGTGCTCTCCCGATAACCCTGTTTTTGGAGCACCAGCGGATGATCTCGTAGGAAACTCCTATCACGAAGGGAAGAAGCACAAGCCTGGATCCTATTCTCCAGGCGATGGTGCCATGACCGGCAGCTGCAAATACGACGACACTCACGGCCACGACAACCAGAAGGAAGGATGTACCGCACCTTGCGTGGATCCTTGAGTAACCTGACACGGTCTCCTTATCCAGCATGGCTTCAGATTCCCAGGCGTTTATTGTCTTGTGTTCTGCACCGTGATAAGCGAAAACCCTTGCAATATCCT
>CAZAMZ010000230.1:0-2803 GCA_964486375.1 uncultured Synergistaceae bacterium
CCGGGTGTTGACCTGCAGGGGCAAAGGCACCCTTATGGCCGAGGTAACTGGTGCCGTCCGTGAACTTGCAGGGTCTTTCCCGCTTTACCGGGAATTGGAAAAAGGGTACTTTTTCCATGGACGTTAATTCGCATCAGAAATATTTCCAGGGAGGGGAAGCCATGGACCCGAGGGGGATACACTATATCGTCGAGGCCTCAGGCTGCAGTGAAGTGATCGGAGAGGTCGACAGGATGCAGGAGATACTGGTCGAGGCCGCACGCAAGGCAAATACCCATGTATGGGCAGTGTCATTCCACAGATTTCCCCCTAACGGGGTAAGCGGGGTAGTCGTGATAAGTGAATCCCATCTTTCTGTGCATACCTGGCCTGAGGCAAAATACCTTGCACTCGATATCTACACCTGCGGAGCAGAAAGCATGCCCGAAGCAGCGGTCAGCCATGTGCTGGAAAAGGTCCAGGCCGGGCACACTCACATAAGCGAGCTCACACGGGGCCTCGATGATGACGGCGATCGTGTCTACTACCACTCGTTGATCACCTGGGAGGAGGAACTTCGGAAGGGCAAACCCAGGAGCTGATCATGGACCTTCCTGAAGGGGAAAAGGATCGCCAGGTGTCCGCCATCAGCCTGAGAGACCTGAGGAAAACCTACGGGACCACGGAAGTGGTAAAGGGCGTGAACCTCGATGTTTCCGGGGCAGAGATCCTGGTCCTGATAGGGCCTTCAGGCTGCGGCAAAACGACCATTCTCCGCATGATCAACCGGCTCGTGGAGCCGTCCGGGGGGACCATCCTTGTTGATGGAGTTGACACAAAGGATCTGGATCCCGTCCTCTTGAGACGAAGGATAGGGTACGTGATTCAGGGTATCGGTCTCTTCCCTCACATGAAGATCCTGGAGAACGTATCGGTGGTACCCCGGCTCAAGGGGGTTCACAAGAAGGAAGCGAGGACATTTGCGGAAAGGGCCCTCGATATGGTCGGTCTGCCCGTGGGTGAATTTGGACACAAGTGGCCAAGGCAGCTTTCAGGAGGCCAGCAGCAAAGGGTGGGTGTCGCCAGGGCATTGGCCGGGGACCCGGAGATCATACTGATGGATGAACCTTTCGGGGCCCTTGACCCTGTTTCAAGGGTGGGGCTCCAGGATGAATTGCTGGATCTCCAGGGGAAACTTGGCAAAACGATAGTGTTCGTGACCCATGATATTCATGAAGCCATGAAAATGGGCAACAGGATAGCGATAATGAAAGAAGGGGTTCTCGCCCAGGTGGGGGAACCCCTGTCACTTCTTTCTGCACCTGCCGATGACTTTGTTGCGGGATTCGTAGGCGCAGGCAACCCCCTGGCAATGTTCAGCTTTATGAAAGTCCGGGAAGCCCCTGTAAGGACTGAAGATCTGCCCCTGGTCGATATCGGGGACGATATGCCCAGGGCAGCCAGGTCCGCCCACGACACAACCCTCCGTTTTTGCCGTGACCGGTTTGTCTACGTGGTGGAAAACGGAAAACTTGCAGGAACGGTAAATGTCGATAAATACAAGGAAGGGGAAGGGCCTGCATCCGTTATCGATCGATTGCAGCCTGCCACAAGTGTCAGGACAACAAGGACTGTACAGGAAGCCCTGGGCTTGATGGTATCTTCGGGTATAGCAAATGTTGCGGTCGTCGATGAGGCCAATTTCTTCAAAGGCGTTTTGTCTTTTGGAGATATGTACGATATTGTCCAGCAGCAGAGAGAAAAGAGCGGTGAGGCAGGGTAAAAACCTCCCCTGCAATGACCGCAGGGGAAGTTACCTTTTGTTGTTCCTCGCGATAAAATCGTCAATAAGCTGCCTTGAGATACTTATACTCGGGGGGATGTCCGGTAAAGAGTCGGGAGTGAACCAATGGGCTTCTTCGATCTCCTTCCCGTCGACGGCAATATCCCCGCCTGCCCACAGAGCCCTGAACCCGACCATGAGGGAGTGCGGGAACGACCAGGGCTGGCTGCCGAAATAGGCGATATCCTTTATCCTGATTGAAACTTCCTCCAATACTTCCCGCTCGACTGCAGATTCAAGTGTCTCCCCGGGTTCTACAAAACCGGCCAGAATGCTGTAACGGCCCTTCGGGAAACGGGAATTCCTGGCAAGAAGAAGCTGACCGTCCTTTTCAACAGCCACGATTATGGCGGGGCTTACAGGAGGGTAACTCGTGTTCCTGCATTCAGGACATTCCCTGGCAGTTTCTCCCAGGATGTCGGTCATTTTTGAAGCGCATTGGCCACAGTATAGGTTCCTCCGCGACCAATCCATCAACTGGAAAGCCCTTCCAGCATCGAAAAAGATGCCCTCACCCATTACTCCCCATAATTCCCTGAGGGAGACCAGACGCATGCCGTGAGGAATATCTGCATCGGGGTCCAGTGAGGCCCATCGGTTCCCCGGCCTCTTGTCCGACAGAAGACCTGGACTCCTTTCCGATACGGAAAGTCCCTCAAGGTCTGACGCTAGGAGGAGTGAAGGTTCAGGATCATATTTCAGGAGAAGAAGATCTCCCAGGAAAGCGAAGCAGGGCGCCGATCCTGTAAGCTGTTCTGTGACTTTCATGTTTGTTCATTGCCTCCCGGAGAAAAACATCGTCGGCAAAATATTAACACGTAGGGAGAATCTGCGAGTTGCCTTCGGGTAAAATGATACGGGGAGGGAAAGATGACCGAATTGATGATACACGCCAAAGACCTGGATGAACAGACTATGTCCCAGATAAAAGACATATCTTCTCACCCGGCGGTGACCGGCCTGGTCTCGATCATGCCCGAC
>CAZAMZ010000231.1:0-2802 GCA_964486375.1 uncultured Synergistaceae bacterium
GATCTGGCAGAGGATCCGGTAAAGGCCCAGATCCTCGTAATGGGCCACTTTCCCCGAGGGGAAGAGAGTCTTACCTATCTCAAGGGCAGTCAAAGCCTGGGAGTAGCTGTCCTTGAAATCCTGCCAGTTGTTTGTTGTCTTACCTATCCCCACGTAAAAATCACCACGGTTCATTCCTTCTGCCACGGTGTTGCCAATATTTCGGAAAAGGGTCTGTTCCTCCGATTTGGCATGCTCCGCAACATAGATCAAAACGATATGGTTCCCCCTGATACGGCTATGGATGTTCTTTGGGGCAAAGGGGTGCGAAACTATCAGTTTTCTGGTCTCCTGCAGAATATCCATGTATAAGGTATCCCCACCCTGCACCTCACCCACGGCATCGACCACAGCCACCCTATAGGGCGAGGATATCCCCAGCCCGATAGAGCCAGCCCGGGCCAGTGCCTCATTATAAGAATGGAAGTTACCGTTAAGCAGATCATCGAAGAACTCCTCAAGAATCCCGGAACGTCTGTTATCCAGTGCTCGCTGAGGCAACAGGATCGGAAGTTCTATCCTGCTCATTGTGTCACTGGTAAGAAAATCGAGAATTGCCCTAGTCACTTTGCCGAAAGTTATCTTGGGTTGTAAACGGATAATCGGAAAATCAAGATCGTCAGCCTGTTCTATCATTCGTGACGGAATGTCCGATATGTAATAACCCGGTTGGATCGCTATTCCCGCCAGTCGTCTTTCGTTGAGCCTACTGATGATATCGGATGTAAGGGATGAATCATCAGCAAGACCATAACCTGTCGAGATCAATAATTCTCCTGGCTGAAGCTGTTCCAGGGAATCGAGGATCTCCATCATATTTACCCACGTAACGTCACGATCAAGACCTCTCTCTCCGGCAACAACTTCAGAGAGATTGAAAACCTCCAGAGAGAGCAGATGAAGGAGCTTCATAACAAATCACCCCATCAAGGAAAAACGTGCTTTTGTATAAAATGCCAAAGAAAAACTTATACTCCATAATTTATTCGTTAAGTATAAATCCTTTTGGATAATTTTATCTGTTTTATCCAATTGAAGTTTCTTCTATTCACTATGACAATTATTGATAAGGCAATAAAAACCGAGAAAGGAGAATGCCACCATGGAGGAAAAAAAGAAACAGAAGAAAAGCGGGTTCAAGGTTCCCCATGTATACGTCCTTCTATGTGCAATTTTAATAATCGTTGCAATATGTACTTATATCATTCCCGCCGGGGTGTTCGACAGGGTTCAGGACCCCGCCACAGGGAGGATGCTTGTTGACCCGGCATCCTTCCATACCGTGGAAAAATCTCCCGTAAACCTCTTCAAACTGGCTGTTTCGATTCCCAAAGGAATGGCGGCTGGCGTCAGTATCATGATGCTTGTAGTCCTGGTGGTTGCAGCCTTCGAGATAGTAACCAGAACAGGAGCATTTGATTCAGGAATAACGCACATGATGAAGAGATCGCAAGGGAAAGAGAATTTTATCGTTGCGATCATTACTGTTATGTTCGCCTGCATCGGAGCTTTTCTGGGTTGGGCGGAAGGGACACTGGTTTTCGTCCCGCTTGGAGTCTCGCTGGCCAGGGCCATGGGATACGATGCGCTAATGGGAGCCGGAATGGTTCTTTTAGGTACCGCCGCTGGTTTCACATCAGGGGTCCTCAATATATACACTACAGGAATAGCACAGGCAATAGCAGGACTTCCCCTGTTTTCCGCAATGGGCTTCAGGATGGTTGGGTTCACCCTCTTCACGCTGGCAACTGTCGCCTTCCTCATCTCCTACGGGAAAAAGATCAGAAAAGACCCTTCAGCCAGCATGGTTTATGACCTTGAACTGGCTGCCGAGGGGAAAGAGGACAAAACAAAGGATCTGGTTTTTACCGGAAGGCACAGGTTGATAATGCTTACGGTTCTTATGGGGTTCATAACTGTTGCCTATGGTACAACGAAAATGGGTTGGTACCTGAACGAAATCACGGCCGTTTTCATCCTGGTCGGGATAATAGCCGGTTTCATTGGAAAAATGACGCCAAACGAGATGGCCATTAATTTTGCGGAAGGGGCTAAAACTATAATCCCGGCGGCACTCACTATCGGAATAGCAAGATCTGTCCTTGTAGTAATGGAAGAAGGCAAGATACTTGATACTATAGTTATGGGTCTGGCCTCTTCTCTTCACGGACTTCCCATGGTGGGAATAGCACTGGGGATTTTTGTTATAGTTACCGCCTTTAATTTTTTCGTTATCTCCGCGAGCGGCAAAGCCGTTACAATGATGCCAATACTTTCCCCTCTTGCCGACATTCTCGGGATCAACAGGCAGGTCGTTGTAATTGCTTTCCAGTATGGCGACGGTTTCACAAACTGGTTCTTCCCTACATCAGCCCTTACTATGGCAGGATTGGCAATGGCCGGTGGAATTCCCTGGGAGAAATGGGCAAAATGGTCAATAAAACTGGTGCTGGTATGGATTGTAACTGCTGGCATTCTTGTTACAGTTGCACAGATGATAGGAGTAGGGCCATTTTAGATTTCTGAAAAGATACTAACGGGGGGATTCAATTATCCCCCCTCTTTTCTTTCAGACAGGGAGGGTTTGAATTGAAAGTCGACAGGATATTCCTAAACGGCAATTTTTTCACCATGGACTGGAGACAACCCCGAGCCGAAGCAGTATCTGTTTCGGATGAAAGAATAATTGCCGTAGGTTCAGAAGAGATGGTCCGCCCCATGGCTTCGAAAGAAACAGAATTTATTGATCTGGAGGGCAAAACA
>CAZAMZ010000232.1:0-1030 GCA_964486375.1 uncultured Synergistaceae bacterium
ACGACCATGACAGGGGCAGGGCTATTCCTGTCCGATTCACGCTTGACCAGATCCTTGAACTGGACCTTCTGGGCCACCTTGCTCATGGAGATCCTTCAACCCCAACCTGAAAAGATAAATGCCGATTCACTTCAAGCAATATGAACGGTTCATTATATCATTTATTTATTTTTGCAAGTCACACCCCTGGCCTTGTCGGCGCCTTTGAGGTAAGCCTCCTTCAGGGCTCCCCTGAAGGCAAGGCGGTCAAGGACATAAAGGGTTTCGACGGAAACACCCCCGGGAGTGCTTGCATCGGCGATAAGGTCCCCGAAGGTTTTGCCTTCCTTGCTCTCCCAGAGCCTGAGGCATCCGTGCACGGTCTGGTGAGCTACGGTCACAGCGTCTTTCCTGTTGAGCCCGCAAAGCACACCGGCCTCCACCATGGTATCCAGGAAGAGGAAAACAGCAGCAGGACTGCTCAGGGATGTCACTACACTTATCCCGTCCTCGTTCATGGGAATGCATTTCCCGAGCAGATCCAGAACCTCCAGGACCGATGCCCTCTGTCCATCGGCAACATGCCGGTTCACCGCGTAGGGAATAATAGCGCATCCCACCTGGCTTGGGGGGTTGGGAAGAGCCCTGATCACGGCCAGCCCCTCACCTATGCTTGCATATGCTTCCATGGGAACGCCTGCGGCGATAGTGAGTACGACCTTGCCTTCAACGGGGGCGCCCTTGAGATCCTCCACAACTAAAGGGGCGATCTGGGGCTGGACGCATATCAGCGTAATATCGCTATTTTCGAAAACTCCCCTGTTGTCCCTTTCTGCGCGGACACCAAATTTTTCCCTGATCCAGCCAAGCCTTTCCGTATTTGCGTCACTCACGAAAATGCTGTCACTATCTACGATCCCCGATGCCACGATCTTGGTAAGGAGCATCTCGGTTATATGACCCGCTCCGATGAAGCCCAGACTCTTTCCCATATCATCTTAATTTTTCTCGGATTAATAGGAGAAAGCAGCTTGGCTTCAAGAATCTCTTT
>CAZAMZ010000232.1:1040-2782 GCA_964486375.1 uncultured Synergistaceae bacterium
ATCACCCTCCTGAAACATTCTCCGACGGTGAACATGAGCCCCCCGCTTATCGCGGGGGGCATCCTTCTCCTGCTTCCCGTCACACGCCTTTTATTACTGTGGCTATCCCCTGCCCTCCGCCGATACATAGGGAGACAAGACCGTAGCCTCCGCCTGACTCTTTGAGTTCATGGCAGGCCTTTGTGAAGACTATGGCGCCGGTGGCCCCGATCGGGTGTCCGAGTGCTATAGCCCCACCGTTGGTATTGACTTTATCAGGATCGATCTTCAGTTCGCGGAGGACCGCAAGGGACTGCGCGGCGAAAGCCTCATTAAGTTCGATCACTTTCATATCTTCAAGTTTCAGACCTGCGGACTCAAGGGCTTTCGGCACTGCAAACACTGGGCCGATACCCATAAACTGAGGGTCGACTGCCGCAACCGACTGTGAAACTATCTCGCAGACAGCATTCAGGCCAAGTTGCTTCGCTTTCTGCTTGTCCATGACAAGTACGGCGGAGGCTGCATCGTTAAGGCTCGAGGCATTACCGGCAGTAACAGTCCCGTCCTTTTTGAAAACGGGCTTGAGTCTTGAAAGGGATTCCGCAGTGGTATCAGACCTGGGTCCTTCGTCCCTGTCCACCACTACGGTCTGTTTCCTGGAGGCTATCTCTACGGGAATTGTCTGTGCAGAGAACTTGCCTTCTTCAACCGCTTTGGCTGCCCTGCGGTGGCTTTCAGCGGCAAAAATATCCTGGTCTTCCCTGCTGATATGGTACTTTTCGGCAAGATTCTCTGCCGTAATACCCATATGCACCCCAAGCATGGGGTCCGTAAGAAGGGCTACAACACCGTCGGTCATGGAGACATGGCCCAGGCGCGCCCCGCCCCTCATTTGATCGGAGAAATACGGGCCGTTAGTCATGCTTTCAGAACCGCCTGCTATACAGGCATCCGCCAGGCCCAGCTGGATCATTCTAACGGCCTCGTTGACCGCTTCCAGCCCTGAACCGCAGAGGCGGTTCACCGTAAGGGCGGGTACATCGTGGGGTATGCCTGCCTTGACGGCGGCAAGCCTGCTCAGGTAGGTATTCTCCCCGAACTGCAAAGTGTTGCCCATGATAACGTGATCTACAACGGACGCCTCGACACCGGTCCTTTCCAGAAGAGCCTTTATTACCATGGCACCCATATCCGATGCGGAAAGGGCGGCAAGCCCCCCGTTGAACTTACCCACGGGAGTTCTTACGGCATCTATTACTACAACTTCTCTCAAGGCAATTCCCTCCGATCATGATGAATGTTTTCGGTACAGAAGTATCTCCGTGCCTTTTATTTCGCTTCGCCGGACTGATCGTCGGCTCCTTCTTCCGTGGCGTAACGCCTCTCGATCTTCTGCCCTTCACCCACGATCGCACGAACGATAAAGATATTGTTGGGCGGGCAACCCTGGACGTATGTTCCCCGGTCTTCCAGGTGTTTTGCGCAGATCCCCACCAATACCGTTTTGTCCTTTTCGGCGCAGGGTGGGATAAGTTTCTCGTCAAGGGGTCCTGCCACAACGTATTTGCCCTCCAGGCAGCCCTCCAGGCCCTGGCTCTTGAGGTCCATGATCGCGCTGATAACGGTGTTTCGGCACCCGGTGCATGCACCTTCATCGAGCATGAGTTTGAATGGGGGAACACCCTCGATAACGGTTTCGCTGGCCCGCTTGAACCGTCTTTCGACATCGGCGATGGAAACATCTCCCCTGACCTCTATCC
>CAZAMZ010000233.1:0-2779 GCA_964486375.1 uncultured Synergistaceae bacterium
TGCTGGGCCCTTGCCCGGGAACTGGATCCTCTCCATGACTATTCCGCATTCGTGTCCGGGGGCATATTCCTTTTGTTCTTCCCTTTTTACGACGGGATCGATATCGGTGTTCTTTTCTGGCTTTTGCTTATCCTGAGGATGGTATCGGGCATCTGCGGCAAGATCCCTTCATTTATCGACATCTCCTCCCTGTCCGGCCTTACGGTTTACCTTGCCTTTTCGGGAAGGACCAGCCTTTACATGTTGCTGCTGGCAGTCGCCTTCGTTATGGCCTATGGGAGATACAAGGAGGCGAGGAAGTTTGCCTTTGCCGCTCTTTTCCCGGCATCTGTTTTCATTATCCTGTTTTTTTGCGGGTGGGAATTCGGCGGGGGTTCCGTCCTTGCCGATCATCAGGTGCCCTTGTGGTTGGCCCTGTCCGCTTTTGCCCTTCCTGCATTTGCGTTCCTTCATCTGCGAAAGGACGATAGTGGGATAGTCGATGACCTGGGTGCTCCCCTGGGATCAGGATGGGTTCTCCTTTCGATCCTCTTCTATATGCTTGCATCCCTGCTCCTGGCTGTTTCAGGCAAGACCGCCCTTATGACCCTGGTAAACCTTTTTGCAGCGATGGCAGGCGTCGTGATTTTCGGTCTTTTTGCAAGGATCTTCAGGAGCGGGACAAAAAGTTGAAGAAAGATCGCGTGCTAATGTTTTCAATAAATTTTTGAAGTACATTGCTGATGCAAGTATCGTTTGTGTTTTTGTCGTGTTGCATAAAAATTTTTGAGAAGGACTGGACTATGAAGAAAAAGGCGATACTGAAGACTGCAAAACGGGCAGAGGAACTCCTGGCCCCTTTCTGTACATGCAGGGGGCTTGTGCTTCACGGGGTGTCGCACTTGAGAAGGGTGGCGATCCTTTCGGGAAGGCTGGCAAATGCCGTGGGTGAGGACGTGGAGTCGGCGGTCGTGATGGGTTTCCTTCACGACTGCGCAAGGAAGGACGACGGGAACGATACGGAACATGGCCATGAATCGGCTTTCCTGGCCCGGGGATTGATCGATAGGTTCTACCCCCATCTCGACGTGAACCGTATTTGCGAGGCGATCGCCGGCCACGCTGACGGTGAGGTGACCACCGACCCATTGACTGCCTGCCTGTGGGATGCAGACCGACTGGAACTGAAACGTATAGGCCGCACCGTAGATCCCGATCTGCTTTCCACGGTGGTTGCGAAGCGTCTCGTAAGAAGGAGACAGCCGGACGAAAGGGTCATGGAGGAGGTTTCGCAGGAGCTCAAGCCTGATATCCGGTTGCTTGTGCCACAACCCGGGGAAGGGGTGTGATCTCCATCCTTTTCCAATCCTGTGAGGTCTGCCAGGACACTGGCAAAAGGAAAGAACAGCAGGATTCCTACGGGTTCTCCTGCAAAGGTCCCGGGACCCTTGCCGTCGTATGTGACGGGATGGGGGGAATGCCCCTCGGAAGGGAGTCTTCAATGACAGCTGTCGGGTCTTTTGTCGGGGCCTGGGAGGGCAGGGGCCCTGGCGATGGCGTAAAGGAATCTCTTGTCAGATCTGCTCTCGCCGCTAACGATGCCGTTCTTGAGATGGCCGAGAGGTCGGGCCTTCGGGGAAACACCGGGACGACCCTTGCGGCGGCGGTGGTTGAGGATGGCTTCCTTTCCTGGATATCCGTCGGCGACAGCAGGGTTTACCTTTTTCGGGACGGGCTGCTGAAACCCCTGAGCAGGGACCATAACGTGGCGGCCCGGCTTCAGGTGATGGTCGACAAAGGCGAACTGGATCCTGAAGAAATGATCTCCTTCCAGATGCAGGATGCCCTTACCAGTTTCATCGGCATCGAGGTACTTGAAGAGTACGACTTGCCGGCGGAGCCGCTGCTTCTCGACGATGGAGACATGGTACTCCTTTGCACCGATGGCCTTTACAACTTTTTGCCTGACGGGGAGATCATTGAGATCCTGAATTCCGATGCCGGGAAACCTGAGAAGGGAAACCTGGCGGAGAGTTTAGTGGCCCGCGTCAAGAGCAAAAGGCACCCTTTCCAGGACAATGTCACGGTCCTGATCCTGAGGGCCGGAAAGGAACGATAAGCCTTTTCAGGAAGTGGCTTATGGTTCTGAACGTATCTGCCTTGAGAAGTATTCCGATATCATTTCCGCGAAGGTATCCAGGCATCGAAGCCCGATCTGGACCGACATTCCCCGGGGGTCTCCCATGACACCGTTGGGGGTTAGTTTGTGCAACCCCGCTTTGAACATGCGGTCGAGTACTTCAGGTGTGACCGGGTCTGTAAAACCCGGCTCGGCGACGTCTTTATCGACCAGTTCAGGGTGAAGTACCATCATTATCGAGCTTTCGGCGATGTCCGCGTGTCCTCCCACCCTGTCCCCCAGTCCGCTTTCCTCTTGCACTGCATTTCGCCAGGCCTTCATCATGCCGTCCAGGTAGGTAAATGCGAATACGCGGGTCCCGGGTTCCACGGCTTCACGGAGGCGGTCCAGCATCCCTGCTATGGGGGCAAAATTGCCTCCGTGGGCGGGAATGATGCAGATATTCCTGAAGCCGTGCCTGGAGAGGCTGATGCAGAAGTCGCGGCAGAGAGCCTCCAGGGTTTCGGGGAGGATTGAAATGGTGCCGGGGAAGGTCATATGATGTTCTGAACAGCCCACCCTTATTGATGGGGCTGCAAGTGCTTTTCCCAGCCTTCGGGCAACTTCCAGGGCCATGCGCTCACCGTGTTCGGCGTCGACAAAGAGGGGCAGGTGAAGGCC
>CAZAMZ010000234.1:0-2752 GCA_964486375.1 uncultured Synergistaceae bacterium
GGCAAAAAAAAAGGGCGGGCTGGGAGAGGCCATTGAAGGGGCGCACATTTTCATAGGTCTTTCAAAGGGAGGGGTATTCCCTGCGGAATACATCAAGAGAATGTCGAGAGAACCCGTTATCATGGCAATGGCGCTGCCAGAACCCGAGATACTTCCTGAAGAGGCTGTTGCGGCGGGAGCTGCCATAGTTGCCACCGGTGGACCGGGTTACCATAACACAATGCCGAATACCCTTTCTTCCCCCGGCATCATGAGGGGACTTCTGGATGTAAGGGCTACGGTCCTGAACCATAACATGCTCCTGGCAGCATCCAGGGCACTCGCCGATGTGGTGGACAGGAGAAGGCTTGGACCCGGGAAGATAATGCCGGATATCTTCTGTGATGAAGCGGCCCCCAGGGTGGCCGAGGCAGTTGGTCAGGCAGCCGTAGCGGAGGGTTTCGCAGCCAGGGAATTACCAAAGGGCGAGATCTACAACAACCTCTGGCAGAATCTTTACGGGGAGCAGATAATGAGGTTTTAGAAAAGTGAATGTTTCATATCGATGGCAGTATTTCAAAACATGAACCGTTCAGCAAGAGGACGGGGATCCCGTTGAGGGTCCCCGTTTATTGCGACTGCCCCGAATGAAATTTTTCAGGCTTTTGTCGAGCAGCCTCTTCACCACCACCGCCGGGAAAAGATCACGAGGGTGCCTATTAAAGTCACCCATAGAGAGTGCCGTTCGCTTTTCCATAGAACGGCCCTTTCAAAGGGACCTGAAATATCAGTCAAGGCCGGTTTTTTAACGGGGAAGAACCTTCCGACATTTTTTGAATATCTATCGAACTCTTCCGGGAAGCTTGTTTTCAGGAAAGATTCCTCGTAGGGGATGACCATTACCACGTAAAGGACTATGAAAACTGCAATGAATAGCAGGAAAGCCCAAAAGCTTCCCGACAGCATGCACAAGCCAGCACCTATAAAGGCGTTGCCGAAGTAAAGAGGGTTCCTCGCCAGTGCATAGGGGCCCCATGTCACAAGATCCATTGCACCCACTTCCTCGCCCCTGTACCGGGTAATGGTACCGGCTGCCCAGAACCTTATCACCTGTCCTAGTGTGACGAGCGCAAGGCCCGGAAGGGGATTGACACCCCTGGGATCCGAAAGCGCAAGCACCAAAAGGAAAAAGAGAGTCCATACTCCTCCCCTGTACCTGAATGCCAAAGCTCCCAGGTCTCTCTGATTCATCACTTTTTCTCCAGCATTTCTTCTGAATCGGTACTGAGAAGCTCTTCAGCCATACCCCATCCAAGCATCTTCACAGCAACTGCCGCACCCATGGCTATCGACAGGTACTCTGTAAAGAAGCGCCAGGTTATTGCCATGACACCTGCGACGTTCCATGGAACAAGGAAACTGAATATGGCGGCGCCCCCCCCTTCAGCTACACCGCTTGCACCCGGGGTTGGAACAAAGTAAAGGATGAACATGAAGAGGGCCTGGGCAAGGAAAGCCTCGACAAAACTTACCTCAAGGCCTACAGACCAAATAAGGCATGGCAGGATAGAGAACATGGCCAACATCTGAAGGCAGGAAAAAAGGAATCCTACAGCAAAAAGAGGCATTCCTGATGAAAAGAAGACGCGGAAGTTCCTGTTGTAGGTGTCGATCTCCCTGTTGATCCTTCTGACAAGGCGAAGGACCTTTACAGGTTTGAAAAACCCCCATCGTTTCAGAAGCAGGGTTATCCCCCCCGCCCATTTCTTGATCACCCTGGGTCTGAGAAGACTTATTACCACTATTGACCAGGAAAAAAGGACAAAAACAAGCACATAGGAAAAGACCCCCTGTAGAAGCTTGCGGCCCTGTAGCAGTTCAGGCTGAAGGAAAAGGGCCACGGGGACAATAAACCCTAACTGGAAAAGGGTCATAAGGGTACTTGTCAGGGTAATTGCCACCCCTTTGCCGATGGGTATCCGGCTTTTGAACAGGTAATAGACCTGGAAGGGTCCCCCGCCACTCTGCATGGGTGTTATGGCGCAACCAAAATACCTGAGCCAGTTAAGGAGCACTGCCAGTTTGTAAGTGATCCTCTCCCCCGCCGCCCTGACCACGAAAAACAGTTTCAGGGCATCAAAGATCCAGGCAAGAATAACAAGCAGGATGACGCAGACCAGGCGCATCCTGTTGGCATGGGTAATGAGCTGGAAGGTGGACCTGTCAAAGCTGGAGACAAGGACCAAGGAACTAACCCCTAAGGAAAGGGCGATAAAAGCGGCCAGACCCCTTCTTACAGACAAACTGACTCCTCCCGTTTGCGGTTCTGATCAGCTCTTGTCTTCAAACCGGACCGTTGACTGCGAGTCCTGTTTTCCATGCCAGAATGGCGACCTGGGTCCTGTCCTTGAGGTCCAGTTTCCTGAGGATATGGCTTATGTGATTCTTGACCGTTTTCTCGGAAAGGACCATCTCCCGGGCGATCTGCTGATTACTGAAACCCTGCGACAGCAGATAGACCACTTCCCTTTCCCTCGCCGTCAAACCTCTCAGTAGAAGGGCTCCTTCATTGATACGGCTGAGGACTTCAGGCAGACCGTCGGATATCCCCTGGTCAAAGTAAAGATCACCATCCCGAACCCTGCGGAGTCCCCTCAACAATTCGGAAAAAGGAGACGAAAAACAGACGCAGCCATGAATGCCGGCCTCGCAGAGGCTGGATATCCTCTGGGGGTCTCCATCCGATGAGAGCGCAAGGAAACCGACTCCCCTG
>CAZAMZ010000235.1:0-2742 GCA_964486375.1 uncultured Synergistaceae bacterium
ACCATATACTTGCTTTTCCCTCTTGCTCTTCTCTGCGTACTCTGCGGTGAAAATGTTTTAGGTTTAGGGTCTTCACACAAAGAAGTTTTTGTTTTCTCAGTGCTTTCTGCGCCCTGCCTAACGCTGGCGGAGCTCCAGCCAGGGCAGAGCGAAGCCTACCGAGGTGATCCAACGAGGTGCCTTGTCTGCGGTGCAAGATTGTGTTTTGTCCTGGCTTAATTGTTTTTCCGTTCACCGTTGACCCAGTGCCCGGAGCGCCAGCGACTGGGTGCCGTTTACCGTTCACAAGGTACCCCAAGCGCAGCGACAGGGTACGCCTTTGTCTTTTCTGACCTTCCCTCCCCATGTTGGTTGTATAGTATTATCGTTAGATCACATCCAACCGGAAGGGGTTGCCCTATGGCGCCCGTTTTCAAAGCCCTGAACTGGCTGAGGGCCAGCGCACGCAGGTACCGATGGGTTGTCTGGTGTACCATGGCCCTGGCCTACATGATCGTTTTCTTCCACCGCCTTGCCCCGGGAGTGGTCAGGGACGATCTTGCATCCGCATTCGGGATGTCGGGGGCCGCTTATGGCAACCTGGCCTCCATGTATTTCTACGCCTACATGGTCATGCAGATCCCCGTGGGGATGCTGGCCGACTCCCTCGGTTCAAGGGTCACCGTATCGGGGGGCATCTTTCTCTGCGGGGCAGGGTCCCTGGTGTTCGGTTTTGCCCCGTCGATCGGCTGGGCCTACCTGGGGAGGTTCATCGTGGGCATCGGGGGATCGACGGTCTTTGTCTGTATGCTGAAAATGCTCTCCGAGTGGTACAGCGAAAAAGAGTTCGCCACCATGTCGGGGGTGACCACCTTGACCGGCAATTTCGGCGGGCTCATAGCCCAGACTCCCCTGGCGCTTATGGTGGGAGTTTTCACCTGGAGAATGACCTTCGCGGGGATCGGAATACTGTCCTTCTTCATAGCCGGCGCTTGCCTGCTGCTGATCAGGAACCGTCCGACGGAAATGGGTTTTGCCCCTGTCTCCACCGGCAGCTCCGAGGAGTCGATCCATGCCAGGGATCTCATGCCCGCCCTCAAGGCTGCGCTCAGATCCAAGGGCATCTGGCCTGCCACTGCACTGGGGGCCCTCTTTTCGGGAGCCCAGCTGACTTTCACCGGCGCGTGGGGGGTTCCCTGGCTGGTGGATGTCTACGGCCTGTCTCGCAGCGAGGCCTCGGCCATCGTCTCGCTTGTGGTTATCGGTGCGATGACTGGCGGGGTGATGATCGGGAAGTTTTCGGACATGGTGCGGGCCAGGAGATGGCCCCTGATCCTGGTGGGTTCTTTAAACGTTGCAGCCTGGTGCGTGATAGTCTTCTGGGGTTCGGGGATGCCGCCTTTTTTCATACTTAAACCCACCCTGTTCATGATGGGTATTTTCTCAATGGCGATGGTCCTCTGCATAGCCGTTACGAAGGAGATCAACAACCCCAGGTACACAGGAGTGGCACTTTCGGTTATCAATATGGGGTTTTTCATCGGCATTGCTGCCTACCCCCCAGCCATGGGCGCAATGATCGACCTGCTGTCCTCATATTCTCCGGCGGTAAAATACAGGGGTGCCCTTGCCCTGTGCCTGGCAGGGGCAGTGGGCGGCCTGGCGCTTGCCTTCAGGATCCCCGAGACCCACTGCCGGAACATCACTGTTCCCACTCCGGAGGGACCGGCCGGCGACCGGCCCCTTCACCGGTAACTTCAGTCACTTTTCGCTCGGAATCTGTAACGGATCCCTCCAAAGGGCTGCGGAAGCCTGCTGCTTTCCAGGATGACCCTGTCCTTTTTCTGGATCACCGACCTCAGGGTCAGCGGGAAGATGAACTCGTTAAGATCGATTATGGGCTGTATCTGACCGATGGCTCTATCCGTCAGGACCTCCGGGACGTCTACGCGGTTTACCTTCAGAGTGTAGTCCTCCAGCCATACCTGTTTGCCTCCGACTATCCCGAATCGCCCCTCGATCTCGATAAGAAGATCCAGCCTGACCAGGAACTTCACGATATAATTCCCCCTGGCGTAGACCCCGTCGTCCCTGAAGTTGAGGGAAAGGCTGTGCCAGTTCCCGTCGTCGTCGCCGAAGGCGGCGTCGGAGATGGCCCTGTTGACGTCCTCCTCGAGGATGGTTGCCCTGGCGTTGACGGTTAGCATGCTCTCGATGTCGGGTCCGCACTCGGCCCATCCGGAAGGATCGGTGAACTGTATGTCAAAGGCCTCGATCTCGAGCCTGTCTATCCTGACCCCTCCAAGCTCGCTCCCGTGCAGATCCATGTAGAGATGTCGAACCCGTCCCGTTTCGTCGGGCTCCTCGTCAAGGATCATTTCCATCGAATCGGGTTTGAACCCTTCGGCGAAAGCCCTGAAAAGCACGGCTCCCCTGGTGTGACCGTCGACCCTTCCGTTGAACTGGTAGCCATGGCTTGCAAAGGCCGTGCCTGACATAAGCAGTACCAGGATTACCGCTGCCGCTGCTGTTTTATAATGCCGCATTACTGCACCTCCGGACCTTCGGGGGATGATAACGTTCGAAAATGATATCATACCTCCCTTTGTACACAACCGTATTCTTGGTGGTATGCTGTATACGTATATTTCCCGAAGGGTCGGTGCTTGTGTTGGACGAGAGGAAGAGAGTTCTCATGGCCGATGGTGCCATGTTCATCATCGCCATATTCTGGGGGTCAGGCTTTGGGGCAACAAGCTGGCT
>CAZAMZ010000236.1:0-2720 GCA_964486375.1 uncultured Synergistaceae bacterium
GGCGAAGCTTCTGGAGGACATAGCCTACAGGAGGGGTCTCGGTGCCGTTCTCGCCGAAGGCGTAAAGGCCGCTGCAGGAGAGATCGGCCAGGGAACGGATCACTTTGCGATACACGTCAAGGGGATGGAACTGCCGGGGTATGAACCCAGGGCGACCTGGGGCATGGCATTGGCCTACGCCACCTCTGACCGTGGCGGCTGTCACCAGAGGGCATGGACCGTTCTCGGTGAACTGGACGGGCACCTGCCCCGGTTTTCCACCGAAGGGATGGCCAGGACGGTCAAGACAGTACAGGATGAAAGGGCCGCTGCCTACTCCCTGGTGGTCTGCGATTTCACTCCCTACGCTCAGGAGAGGGCTCTTGCATGCCTCCGCCACGTGACCGGTTGGGACATCACCGAGGAGGAGTACCTTGCCGCCGGCGAGAGGATCTGGAACCACATACGAATGTTCAACACCCGCGAGGCGGGAATATCCAGGAAGGACGACACGCTTCCGCCGAGGATGTTCGAGGATCCTCTTCCGATGCCCCCCAGGGGTGAGGAGAAGGTATCGTTGCCCCGTGCGGATTTTGACAAAATGCTCGATGAATATTACGCGCTGAGGGGCTGGGACAGCGATGGCCGCATAGAGGCCGCGACGGCGGACAGGCTGGGTATCACTGTCCGGATCTGACGGGAGGTGCTTTTCTACATGTGGAAGACAGGTTTTGCAGGCTTCGGCAACGTTGGCCAGGGACTGGCCAGGATTCTTGAGAAAAAGCGCGGTCCCCTCAAGGAACGCTACGGTTTCGAGTACAAGGTGACCTTTATCGCCGACCCTGTGAAGGGCTCCCTTCTGAACCCGGCGGGGTTGGACCTTGCGTCGGTGCTGGAGGAGATAGACAGCAAGGGTGACCTGAAGGGTCATCCTGACGCTTCTCCCCTTGATACGCTCCAGCTGATATCCGGCAAATATGCCGACGTGATCACCGAGGCCACCTACACTGACCTCAAGACGGGAGAACCCGGCATCACCCACATCAGGACCGCCCTTGAGAACGGCATCCACGTGGTGTCCACCAACAAGGGACCCGTTTCGATAGCCCTGCCGGAACTGATGGAACTGGCCGGGAAGAACGGTGTTTCATACTTCTTCGAAGGGGTGGTTATGAGCGGAACACCGACGATGAACCTGGCCCGGGAGGCCCTGGCGGGCTGCGACATAACAGGGGCCATGGGGATAGTCAACGGGACCACCAACTACATCCTGACCAGGATGGAAGAAGGCATGGCCTACGACGAGGCGCTCAGCAAGGCCCAGGACCTGGGTTACGCAGAGGCCGACCCGACGGGCGATGTCGAGGGTTGGGACGCGGCCGTGAAGGTCCAGGTGCTGGCAAAGGTCCTTATGGGCGAGCCTATCCGGGTAGATGACGTGGACCGGACGGGGATCACCGGCATAACCCCGGCGGATATCGCTGCTGCATCAGGAAGAGGGGCAAGGATCAAGCTCATAGCCGAGGTCGGAAGGAACAACGGCAAGCTCGTGGCAAAGGTTGCGCCGAAGGAGGTCCCCCTGATGCACCCCCTGGCGGGGATCATGGATGCGGCCAACGCCATCACCCTTGTCACCGATCACCTTGGGGAGGTAACTATTGTGGGGCCGGGGGCAGGCAGGGTCGAAACAGGCCAGGCACTGCTGACGGATCTGCTGGCTGTCCACAGGATCCACGGAAGATCCTAGGGGATCCCCGAAAGGGAGGGAAGCACTGTAACCGTTCCGGGACGCACCCCTTTGCCCTGGATGATGTTCAGGAGCAGCCGTGCCGAGAGGGTGCCCAGCTCGAAAGCGGGCCAATAGAGCGTCCAGGCCCCTGGCGGTACAGGGGGCTGCCTCCTTGTGGCGCAAACAACCCATATATCTTCAGGATTGACAATATCCATATCGGGAGGGGTCCCGTCGAATACGGTCAGGGCCCCTTCCTTTTTGTTGTGCGTCCTGGGGAGAAGCGGCTGAATCCCCGGGAACAAGGGATTCTCCCCCTGGCGAACGATAATGTCCCTCTGACCTGCCAGCCTTATCAACTGTTCTGCCGCCGAACCCGTGTCAACGACCACCGAGACCCCCTCTTCCAGCCTTGTGCCGACGGCGACGCCCGGGACACCGGCGTCGGGCTCGGGGGGGCCGTCAAGCCACACTATTCCGTCTACCCTCCTTGAGAGGAGCCTGAACATGGCGTTTCGCCTCTGCTGAGGATCTGAGGCTGTGGCCCGGACAATGAACTCAATGCCGTGGCGGGAAATTACCCTCTCAAACCCTGCGAGGAACTCCCCTGCCCATGAGGCCGAAAGATCCCTTATGAAAAGTCCGACGGTGTCGCTGCTTCGGCTGGAGAGGCCCCTTGCTATGGCATCGGGACGGTAACCCAGATCCTTGATGGCGGCCCAGACCTTTTCGCTTGTGGCAGAACTGATCCTGGGGTCTCCCCGGAGGACGCGGCTGACGGTCGCTTTGTTGACCTGTGCTGCCCTGGCCACATCGGACATGGTCACGCGCATGGGAAGGGACCTCGGTGGAAAAACAAAGGGCGTGAGACGTTAAACGTGAGACGTGAGACGGAAAGAACAAGAGCAAGGCGACAGGAGTCAGGAGAACCTGGAGGGAGGAAACGGGTGAAACACGGATTTAGTTCCTGGTTTATACATCAAAAAGATTTTAGCTGCGGCCCTCTGCGTCC
>CAZAMZ010000237.1:0-2713 GCA_964486375.1 uncultured Synergistaceae bacterium
ATGAAGGGGGTTGCCGGGCCAGAACAGGGAAACGATAAGGTCCTGGGATATCTCTCCGCCTATCTGAACTGCCGACCTCCATATATCCTTCAATCCCGTATCTTTCTGGAAGACAAGGATCGCTCCGATCCTCCTGTTCTGAAGGAAAAGAACAGCCCTGGTTATCTCATCGGTCAGCTGGGCGGCCCTTTCCTCGGCCTGGCGTCTCCTCCAGATATTCCCCCTTCCCAGTTCTTCCAGCATCCTCCTTATCTCGGGCTGGAAAACAATGGGGATGGCTATGATGAAAACCCCGAGGAGCCTCCCGAGTATCCATGAGAGGGCGGCAAGTTTCATCAGCCTTGCCAGGGCGAAAAGAAGACCGATCACGAACAGGCCCTTGACAAGCTGCATGGCCCTTGTGTCCACAAGGAGGAGCAGCAGCCTGTAGACGATAAAGGCTATTATTGCGATATCGATGAAATCCTGCCAGTGAACAGCACCCAGAATCCCTTCCAAAGTATCACTCCATGTCTGTCAGGACCGGATGATCCTGGTACTTACGTATGGTGAGGTAGAGGCCGCCAGCATCGCTCCATAATCCGGCATAAATGATACAGTGTCGCCGGTCTCTACGGGACCCTGAAAATCCTCCGCATCAAGGGTCAGGTGGTCACTTGATGCCCCGATAACAGAAAAACCTTCCTTGACCGGTCTCAGCCCTTCCGGTCTTGTATCCTGCCTGCCCATTGCCACGATAACCCTTCTCCTTACCCCTCTGTCCTCGAAAACCTGGATATTGCCGAAAGCGTCTGATCCTGTCTCCCCTACGGGCATCGAGGGTTTCCGCCTTACCTCAACAACTTCTGCCGTTATCCTGATGGCGTCCTGGCGAAGGTACGGGATCGTTCTGCCCCTGGTTATGTCAGTACCAAGTAGTATAGCCTCTCCTACCCTCAGCTGGTTGACGCCCTCGGGCATGCGCCCTTCCTCCACGAGGGACAGGGAGGAGGTCGCGCCTCCCGAAACAGTAACAAGGGGGCAGCCAAGAGACGAGGCAAGTTCCCGCCCGACATCGACCAGTAGGGAAAGGTTCTTTTCCGTAGGCAGCACCCCGGACAGGCATCCCAGGTTGCTCCCTACCCCGAGGAATCTTACCCTTTTGCACCTTCCAAGGGCTTCGGCTATCTCCCCCGGCTGATCTGGCCATATGCCCTCCCTGAGATCGCCCAGGTCCACCATTACTATTACCCCGACACTTGTCCCGGCTTCCCTGCATGCCCGGTCGAGCATCAATATCGACCCTGGCATTGACACAAGGCAGGAGTCAGCATCTTCTGCAATATATCTCATCTCGCCGGGCATGGGGATCCGAAGAAGCATAACAGGCTCCCTTATGCCGAAAAGCCGCATCTTCCTTATGTTTGCCATCCGGCTGTCCGCAAGTCCAGCACAACCGCCCTCAAGCATGGCACGGGCGACTTCGGGGTTCGCACTGACTCCTTTTGTTACGCCAAAAACGCTGATCCCCTGTTTCCGGCACATCTTCGTTATCCTTTCCGCATTAGCGGCTACCTTTCCCGTATCTATGCTCATTTCCGGATTGGTCAAAACGTCGCCCCCCTTTCTGTCACTGCATTCTGTATCAGTATCCCCTGAGTTTTTTCAAGAGTGCAAGGTTTCCCTCGTCACCGGGACCGCCCTTTGGAGTCTCCAGGAGGCATGGCGTATCTTCCCAAAGGGGGTCTGAAACGATACAGGAGAAGACCTCCGAACCTATATGCCCTTCCCCCAAATGTTCATGCCGGTCAAGGCGGCTTCCCATTTCCTTTTTCGAGTCGTTGAGGTGCCAGCAACCCATCCGGTCCGTTCCCACATGTTTCTCCACGGTTCTTACAAGCCGTTCATAGGAACTCCTTCCCCGTAGTTCATAGCCGCCTGCGAAAAGATGGCAGGTATCCAGGCATAACCCGACACGGGAGTGGTCACCGACTTTATCGATTATCCATGCGATCTCTTCAATGGAAGATCCTATAGTGTTCCCCTGACCCGACATGGTCTCGATGAGGATCCTTGTCCTCGCCGTTGATGTTCGGTCGATTACCTGCCGGAGAGATCCAGAGACAAGCCCTCTCCCTGTTTCAGCCCCTGCGCCGAGATGAGATCCCGGATGCAGTACTATATCATCTATCCCGAGCTGTTCACACCTGCGGATCTCTTCCACAAGAGATGTAATGCTTCTTTCCCTGGTCTTCCCCTCCGAGGCAAGGTTGATGAGGTAGGAAGCATGGACCACCACTTTTCCAATTGAACTTTTCTTCCACGCGTCCATGAACCTCGAAGCGACCGAGTCCGCGATGGGAGGGGCGTTCCACTGGAGCTGGTTCCGGGTAAAGATCTGGATCGATTCGCAACCCAGGGACTCTCCTCGTGAAATGGCGTTCCAGACTCCTCCGGCAACAGATACATGGGCCCCTATCAGGGACATCCCGTTCTCTCCGGAATACCGCGATCAACTATCCTTATAAGGTTCCACAATATCCATGCCGTTGCACCCCAGATCACAGTCCCGTCATCCAGCAAAAAAACGGGGTACCTGAAAGTCCTGCCTTCTCTTTCAAAGGTCTCCCATCCCGGGGGGTTGTCAAGGGATCTGAAGGGAACATCAAGGATCCTGTTAACTTCTTCCGGATCAGGGGTAATGCCGGCGGGAAAAACATCGTAGGGAATGAAC
>CAZAMZ010000238.1:0-2695 GCA_964486375.1 uncultured Synergistaceae bacterium
TGTCACTATCCCTTTGCCGTCATCGGCCTTCCGGTCCTGGACCGTGTCGTACCCGAACTCAGGGAATGTCGCCGATCTCTCCCACGGGTAAGTGAAACTTGAAAGATGGCATGCTCCCCGCGGAGAAAGGGCGTAACCGGAAGCAAGCCCCTTGAAACACCGTGGATCATGGGCGGGAAGTTCCATACCTTTGGAATGGATAGCAAACTGGTCGGCTCCCTTGCCCAGTGCCTCGGCAGCTTTCCTGGTTCCCAGACCAAGCAGTACCCCTACCCCTTCCTTTTTGCCTATCAGGTGGATCAGGTTCAGCATGGCGTCAGCATCGCCCCAGAGGATCTCCATGCCAGCCTCATTCTTCGTCAGGATGCCATGTTCAAAAACTTCCATGGCAAAGGCGATAGTTGCTCCCGTCGAGATCGTGTCAAGTCCGTAACGGTTGCAGAGTTCGTTGGCTCTTGCCAGTTTTTCAAGGTCGTCTACCAGGCAGGAACTGCCTAGCATGCCAAGAGTCTCGTACTCGGGTCCGCCCATCTCCAGGCCGTCAAGGTTTACGACCCTTCCGCATCGCATGGGACAGGCTATGCATCCGTAGTCGCCGGTCAGAAGGGTTTTTGCCATCTCCTGGCCGGAGATGGCCCTGGCCCCCTCTGGCCAGGAACCCTGTTTCCAGTTCCTTATCGGAAGGTCACCGAATTTTTCGGCATTCTCCATCCCACCGGCGGTTCCGTAGAGTTTCAGGCCCGCGCCCTTTTCTTTCATCCTGTTGTTGGATTCTATGAGAGACCTGTTCAGTTCGTCACGCCTCGCAAAGGAGGGGAGCCTGGTACCCTTGGCTACGATAGCCTTCAGGTTCTTCGAACCCATTACCGCACCCAGACCGCCACGCCCCGCAGCTCTTGCATGGACTCCGTCGTGCAATATGCCTGCCAGCGGGACGCATTTTTCCCCTGCCTGGCCTATGCATGAAACACCTATGCCCCAGGGCATTTCTTTAGACAGGATCTCCTCAGTCTCGAAAGTATCCTTTCCCCAGAGGTGCCTGCCGTCGGAGAAGGATATTTCCCCGTCTGCCACGACCATAACAACAGGATCCTTAGATCTGCCCAGCAGGATCA
The DNA here is from genome assembly GCA_964486375.1 of uncultured Synergistaceae bacterium. Lineage (GTDB taxonomy): Bacteria > Synergistota > Synergistia > Synergistales > Thermovirgaceae > UBA4066. The sequence continues at coordinate 1,116 of CAZAMZ010000238.1, forward strand.
GGCCGTCAAAACCCGCTCTCTTGAGATGGAATCCAAAGCTTCCGCCGCAGTCGGCTTCGCCGAAACAGCCCGTAAGAGGGGATCTTGCCAGGATCTGATGCCTGCCCGAAGTCGGCACACCTGTTCCCATGAAGGGCCCTGTCATATATATAAGAGGACTTTCGGGGCTTAGCGGGTCCTTGGCAGGAAGCCCGTACCTGGTAAGGTAGTAGGTGCCCAGGCCCGAACCGCCGATATACTTCCGGGCCAGGTCCTCATCGAACTCCAGACTTTCGATCTTCTTGTCAGTAAGATCCACCAGTGCAATGACGCCATGGTAACCGTGCATCATCCTCACCCCGCTATCTCTGTGAGATTCCCGTTCCACATCGATCTTACTAAAGCAAGTCCTTCCTCCGGGCTCATCGGTCTTGGATTATTGGCCCGGTAATACTTGGCGACCAGGTCGCCGGCGTAACGATCCACGTCCTTTTCCGAAACGCCGAGCTCCTTGAGGTTCGAGGGGATCCCAACGCTGGATACGAGTTCCTTGAAGCGGACCGCAACTTTTTTCCCTACCTCTTCCGGGTTCCCCGAGGGATCCACCCCGATAAGGGGGGCCATTTTGACAAGGGTCGGAGCAATTTTCCTGAGGTTGAACATGAAAGTGTAAGGGAGGGCCATGCCGCATCCAAGTCCATGGGGAGTTCCGGAGTCGATGGTAAGTATGTAGGACATGCTGTGGGCATAGAGCCCGCCGCCCTGGGTATAGGACATCATGCCGAAAAGAGACGCAAAGGACATATAGTAGCGGGCCTCGAGATCATTCCCGTCTGCAACGGCCTTCTCAAGGTACTTGAAAACGTATTCCACACACTTCAGGGTGAACGTCTCCGTGAGGGGGTTTGTCTTTCCGATCATCCCCTCCACTCCGTGGGAGAGGGCATCAAGTCCCGTGCAGGCCGTCACCTTTGGCGGCATGGTAACGGTAAGCAAGGGGTCCACCAGGGCTACGGTACCGTAGACCAGCGGATTGCCTATGAAAAGCTTCTTGTCCCCTTTGCTGGTCACGATGTAGGGGCTCACCTCGCTGCCCGTTCCCGATGTGGTAGGGACCAGAATACAGGGAAGTCCCTCCCCTTCCAGGGGAGTACCGGTCATGTAATCGATCAGTTCCCTCGGGTTGCCTGGAGCCAGTGAGGCAGCCTTCGCAACATCCATCGGGCTTCCCCCTCCAAGACCTACAACTACGGAGAAACCCTGTTCCCTGGTCAGGTCCTGAACCTTCTGGCAGGTCTCAAGATGGGGTTCCGGTTCGACATCATCAAATATCTGGACAGAAAAACCGGCTTTTTCCAGCGGACCTGCAGCGAGTTTGTGGATCCCCAGCTTGACCATCGTCTTGTCCGTGACAAGAAGGACCTTCCCCGAACCCAGCTTTGAGGCCTCTTCTCCCAGGGTCCTGACAAGGCCGAAACCAACTGCAAGTTTCCCCTTTCCCTTGACGCCGACAGTCCTGAACTCGGCAGGGTTCTTGAGCTGGCCGGGAACCTGCTCCAATAGCGATTCGTAATCCATATGCCGCACCCTCTTCCTTCTAG
>CAZAMZ010000239.1:0-2690 GCA_964486375.1 uncultured Synergistaceae bacterium
AGGACGCGTCCTTCAGCTTGCCTGGAGAATACGGATCACGGGGGGTTTTCCCCGGTTTCCGAGTCACGAGTCACGCGTAACGAGTTACGAGTCACGACCAAAAACCTGAGGTAGCCATGACCCTTTTCTCGCTGTTCCTGCTTGTAACGGCGGCGTTTCTTCACGCGGGATGGAACCTGGTCGCAAAACGTGTTGCGGGCGGTGCGGCATTTACCTGGCTTTTCTCGATATTCTCGGCTCTGCTGCTCTTACCTTTCGTGCTTTCCGCAGCATCGAAACAGGATTGTTTTATTGGAACAGCCTTTTTCCCCCTGGCCGCGGCAAGCGCTGTCTTCGAGGCCGGATACTTCCTGCTGCTTCAAAAAGGTTACCGTGCCGGCGACATGTCCGTGGTCTACCCCCTTGCGAGAGGTACGGGACCTCTTCTTTCTGCCCTTATGGCGATCACTTTTCTTGGAGAGAGCCCTACAGCCCTGAATCTGGCCGGAACCGGATCTGTCGTTGCCGGTATCCTCTGGATAGCCGGAGGCATTCCCTTTTTCAAGGACTCACGTTCGAGGGCTGCACCTCTTCTGGGTATCGCCACGGGTGCCTGCATTGCCGCATATTCCACGGTAGACAGGATGGCCGTGGGCGTAAGGGGATTTCCCCCCACGCTTTTCTTCTTTTCGATGATAGTTTTCCAGGTCCTGATCCTGACACCCCTGGCCCTGCGCGATCGTGAAGGTATTTCGTTCCAGTGGAAGCACAACAGGAGGCCCGCCATCACCATTGCCCTTCTGGCCACCTCTGCCTACCTTTCGGTCCTGTACGCACTTGCTGTAACACCTCTGAGCCTTGTCGCCCCTGCCAGGGAGATCAGTGTCGTGATAGGAACATACCTGGGGACGACAGTGCTGGGGGAGGGTGACCGAAAGCGCAGGATCACAGGGTCGGTGATCATTCTGTCGGGTATTGCCCTATTGGTAGTCTGAGTTGTGGGGATTATGGGTGAAAGGGAAACCGGGAATGAAAGATGGGCAGTCAGCAAAACAAGACAATAAGCTCTTTAAGCAGGGAGATCTGTTCAATAACGGCCTTTCAATGGAGGAGGACCTCGAAGGAATTGTCCCCGGTGTTACGGTCCGTGAGACGGCCTGCCGGTCAGCCCTGAACAGGACAAAGATCCCCGGCTTCGACTTCTGCATGAACCCGTACGGCGGGTGTACCCACGGCTGCGTCTATTGCTACGCCTCGTTCATGTGCCGCTTCACTGGTCACGAGGAGGAGTGGGGCACATTCCTTGACGTGAAGGTCAACTTCCCGGTGATACTGCAAAGGCAGCTCGATCGATCCGGAACGACCCCGGGAGGGAGAGTGCTTATTGGCACCGTGACCGATGCCTACCAGCCAGCCGAAAGCAGATACGGGATCACCCGTTCGAGCCTTGAGATCCTTGCTGACCACCCCCGGATGGAGGTCCACGTGCTGACAAAGTCAGCGCTGATCCGTCGCGATTTATCGATCCTCAAAAGACTTGAAAAATGCGGGGTTGGTTTCACCATAACGACTTTGGACGAAAGGACCGCAAGGATCCTTGAACCGGGGGCCTCTCCGCCGATGGCGCGCATAGAGGCCGCAGAAGAACTTATGAAAGAGGGGGTACGGATCTGGGTCTTCGTCGCACCACTGCTGCCAGGATTGACAGACACGGATGATTCGCTCTCTACCCTCCTTCGGACACTGCAAAAAAAAGGCATAAAACAGGTGGACTTTGACCCCCTCAACCCCTACCCTGCAGTGGCCAGACGCCTCAGGAAAACCTATAGCCGCCATTTCCCCGGATTATTGTCTATACTGGAGGAGTACCTGCGGAACCCGAAAAGCGGCAGGAGAGAGACGAGGGACCGTATCCGGCGATCGAGACCGACCCTGTGAATGGTCCTGAACACTTGAGAATTGGAGGGAAAGCCAGTGAAATACGTAAGATTCCAGAAGTCAGGCAGGTCCTGGTGGGGTATCCTTGAAGGCGAGGTAATATCACCATTGATGGGGGCCCCATGGGAAACAAGAGAGCTTTCGGGGGAGTACCCCCTTCTCGGCGATGTGTTCCTCCTGCCCCCTACGGAACCGGCCAACATCTTCTGCGTTGGCCTCAACTATGCCGATCACGCGGAGGAATCGGGCTGCGAACTTCCTGAAGAACCTCACATCTTCCTCAAGGGCACCAATTCCCTCCTGGAGCACGAAGGCGCGATCCTTATTCCCGACTGGCCAGGAAGGGTCGACTACGAGGGTGAGCTTGCTGTTGTAATAGGGAAAAGGTGCCGGAATGTCCCCGAGGAAAGGGCCAAAAACTATATTTTCGGCCTTACCTGCATCAATGATGTCACCGCCAGGGACCTGCAGAAGAAAGATGCACACCTCACCCGCTCGAAGAGCTTCGACACCTTCTGTCCAATGGGACCCTGGATCGTGACCGACAGGGAGACGAAGGGCAGAAAGATAGAGACAAGGCTCAACGGCAAGGTCGTACAGTCATCCAGTACAGACATGATGGGTTTTCCCGTCCCCAGGATAATCTCCTATATCAGCCGCTTCGCCACCCTCATGCCCGGCGACGTTATAGCCACCGGAACTCCAGCCGGCATAGGAGCACTGAAAGCCGGAGATGTGGTTGAAGTTGAAATAGAAGGGATCGGAAGCCTTAA
>CAZAMZ010000240.1:0-2689 GCA_964486375.1 uncultured Synergistaceae bacterium
GGTCTGGCCACAGGCGTCGGAAGTGCCATAGCATTTTTCGCCGACAGGACTAATTTCCGGTTCCTTTCCATCTCTACCGGTTTTTCTGCCGGTGTAATGATCTACGTCTCTTTCGTGGAAATTCTTCTCAAGGGTTCCGAATCCCTTGCGGAGGCCTTTGGCGCTTCCAGGGGGGAATGGGTAAATACGGCTTTCTTTTTTGCCGGGATAGCTCTTATCGGAGCTATTGACTATTTTATTCCGTCAGCGGAGAATCCCCACGAACCGAGGACCGAGGAAGAGACGGCACCTCTTCACGAAGACCCCTTGAAAAAAGGCAAAGTGCGTCCCCCGAAGGGAAGCGATCAGGAGAAAGGGCTCATGCGCACCGGGGTCTTCACCGCCCTCGCGATAGGCATTCACAACTTTCCCGAAGGGCTGGTGACATTCCTTGCCGCTCTACAGGATCCGAAGCTTGGCATTGTGATAGCCATCGCAGTGGCCCTTCACAACATTCCCGAGGGGATAAGCGTCTCGGTGCCGATATTCTACGCAACGGGAAAAAGATCCAAGGCCTTCCTTTATTCCCTGGCAAGCGGAATGGCAGAGCCTGTCGGTGCCCTTATGGCCTACGCTGCCCTCAAGATCATCACAGGCGGCGGTGAGTTCTCTCCTGCGGTTACAGGAGCCCTTTTTGCGATGGTGGCCGGGATCATGGTATATATCAGCCTTGATGAGCTGCTCCCGACAAGCAGGGCTTTCGGGAAAGGTCACGACAGCCTGATCGGACTCGTAACGGGCATGGCGGTAATGGCCCTCAGCCTTCTTCTGATGTAGCACTGGATAACAAGGAGGAGATCCCTGGTGACATCATCTTCCCCGGGAAGGTTTACACCCGTTCTCGTTTTGCTTCTTGGAGTCATAGGAATATCGACGGGCTCCATCTTTGCACGATTTGCCGAAGCTCCACCGATCGTGATCTCCTTTTATCGCTCAGGGATTGCAGCGGCTGTTATGGCTCCCCTTGTCCTTGTACGGTACAGGGAGGAACTTTTCGGGCTGCAGAGAAAGGATCTGCTCCGGGTGATACTTGCCGGTGTCTTTCTGGCATTGCATTTTTCCACCTGGATCACGTCCCTCTTCTATACTTCCATCGCAAGCAGCGTCGTGATAGTCCAGACCATTCCGGTCTGGACGGCGATCCTCTCCCCCTTTGTCAGCGGCGACCGTGTCAGCAGGCAGACCTGGTCCGGAATCATCCTGAGTTTCGTGGGTGTCGTCATCATCAGCGCAGGGGATTTTGCCCTGGGTGGCAAGGCCCTGTTGGGTGACATGCTGGCTCTTTTCGGAGCCTGGTTCGCGACCCTCTATTTTCTCACGGGGCGCGTGGTAAGGGCCAAGGTAAGCCTCCCCGTCTACACCTTCATCTGTTACGGGGCCGCCGCCCTTGTTCTCCTGGCAGTTATCGTCGCGGCAGGCCTCCCGCTGACGGGGTTCAGTACGGGAACATGGACCGCCTTCGCGGGCATGGCCCTGGTATCGCAGATAATGGGGCACAGCAGCTACAACTGGGCCCTCAGGTATCTCAGCGCCAGTCTTGTCGCCGTCGCACTTCTTGGTGAGCCCATCGGGGCAACCATTCTGGCATGGGTCCTGTTCGGGGAGACGCTCACCCTGGCCAAACTGGCCGGTGGCGCGCTGATACTCGCCGGGATAGTCATAGCCGTAAGAGGCGAGCGGACCTGACCGGTCACAAGCCTGTTGTGCTCCACAAGGCTGCCAGTCCAAAAACGGCGATCACAGCTCCGGACAGTCGATTCACCCATTTCATGACGCCCGGCCCGGCCTTATGACGAAAAAGGGAGAAGAAAAGGCTCAACCCGAGCCACCATGCCGCCGATCCGGAAAACACACCCATTACCAGAAGGACCGCCGGAAGGCTTCCGCTGCCCGCTGAACCCAGGCCGACTCCGGCGAACACGGCAGTAAAGAAAATTATCGTCATTGGGTTGGTCAGGGTCAGGAAAAAAGTGGTCACGAAATCGCCCGCAAGTGATCTTTTAAAGGGTTGAAGCGGAACCCCCGCTTCCGGAGGGACCGGTTTTTTCAGCAGGGTGGTAATACCGAGCCAGATCAGGAATGCACCGCCTGCCAGTCGCAGCCACTGGCTTCCTGATATGAGAAAACCCGTCACCGATGCGATCCCGAAAGCGGCAACAGTTCCGTAAATGCCATCGGCAGCCGCGGCTCCAAGCCCGGAGACAAAACCCGAGGCCATACCCCCTTCAAGAGTCCTCCGGATGCAGAGAACACCTATGGGGCCGACGGGGGCCGCTATGGAAAACCCCAGGATCAAGCCCTTGAGTAGAAATGCCATATCTGAAAGAGTGATCGTCACCTGGAGTTCCAGCCCCCTGTGATCATGGTATTGCCTGCGGTTCCGAGATCCAGTAAGTCTTTCCCGTTACCCTGTCATGAACGAAGATCTGCCAGTGCTCCATTCCCCTGCCTGTGATCAGGTCCAGGGGCCTGGCGGAAAAAGCAACGAACCTTCCGTTCCCTGAAATTGCGGGGTCAGTGGCCTCGGTGAATACCGGGTCGCCATCGCTTGCCCTGGAGACAAGATCCACCTTCCCTGTCTGAATGTCCCTCACGAAAATGTCGGGGCCGTAATTTGCGTCACCCCTCACTATGTGGTCGGAATCGGAGG
>CAZAMZ010000241.1:0-2667 GCA_964486375.1 uncultured Synergistaceae bacterium
ACCTGAAAGCATCCCTGAATGCATCCAGCACCTAGATCACCTCGGTCTTCCCGCCTGCGGCCTCTATCTTTGACACTGCCTGACCGCTGAAAGCGTTTGCCTTCACTGTCAGTGCTTTAGAGATCTCACCATCGCCAAGGATCTTTACCGGGGTCCTGGTGTTGCTGATAAGACCCATCATCATCATTTCAGGAATGCCCACCTCGGTCCCGGCTTCGAAAATGTCGCCAAGCCTTTCGACGTTGACTATCTGGAAGCTCTTTTTAAACCTTGCGTTGCTGAACCCCCGTTTGGGGATCCTTCTTGAAAGAGGCATCTGCCCCCCCTCGAAACCCGGACGGACTCCCCCTCCGCTTCTTGCTTTCTGGCCCTTGTTGCCCTTTCCGGCCGTCTTGCCTTTCCCGCTTCCGACACCCTGTCCCAATCTCTTGGGCTTTTTTTTCGACCCAGGAGCAGGCCGGAGTTCATGAATTCCCACGAGCCTCTCCCCCCTATTCTCCTACGATTTCCCAGTCGACAAGATGTTCGACGGAAGCGACCATCCCTCGGATCTGGGGGTTGTCTTCATGGATCACGGATTGCCTTATCTTCCTCAGCCCCAACGCCCTGACAGTCTGTCCCTGCCTGGGAGGCCGGCCAATGGTGCTTTTCTTAAGGGTTATCTTCAGTTTGGCCATGGATCTTCAGCCTCCTATGCCCCTAGTGCCCTGGGGGCTTCCTTGCCCCTGAGGCGCATGACTTCGGCTGGAGTGCGAAGCCCTTTCAGGGCTTTCATTGTGGCGTAGGCGACGTTGACCGGGTTGGACGTCCTTCCGATGACCTTTGTAAGAACGTCACTGACCCCGCCAAGTTCCATGATCGCCCTGACCGCCCCCCCCGCGATAACCCCGGTACCGGGGGCTGCCGGTTTAAGCAGGACTTCGGCCGCTCCGAAATGGCCGATTATGTCGTGGGGGATGCTGCTCCCCACCCTTTTCAGTTCGACCTGGTTCTTCTTTGCCTTTTCGATGCCCTTTCTTACCGCTTCAGAGATCTCACGGGCCTTGCCAATCCCTATTCCCACATTCTGCATGCCGTCTCCCACCACTACGAGGACGCTGAACTTGAACCTTTTGCCGCCCTTGACGACCTTGCTTACACGGTTTATGGAGACGACTCTTTCGATCATTTCCTGCCCTTTTGGGCCGTCGTTGTTGACCCTCATATCCTGTACCCTCCTTAGAACTTCAGGCCGGCTTCGCGGGCCGCGTCGGCCAGGGCCTTGACCTTGCCGTGATACATGTGTCCGCCACGGTCAAAAAGGACCTGGGTGATGCCCTTCTCAAGCGCCCTGGCGGCGATCACCTTCCCGACAGTCTTTGCGGCCTCGAAACCATCAGCCCCCTCGATGCCTGTCTTGACTTCCTTTTCAAGGGTAGATGCCGCGGCAAGAGTATGCCCCCTGGTGTCATCGATTATCTGTGCATACATATGGTTAAGACTGCGGAAGACAGCAAGGCGCGGGCGTTCCCCGGTACCCGAAAGGGTCTTCCGGAGGCGGCTATGACGGATCAAGCGCATGTCGTTTCGAGTACGTTTTTTCATCCTGCCCTTCACCTCACATGCTAGGCTCCGGCCTTGCCGGTTTTTCGAATAATGTGTTCGCCGGCATACCTGATGCCTTTGCCCTTGTAGGGCTCAGGCGGCCTGAAGCCCCTGATGACGGCCGCCGTGTGTCCAACGGCCTGCTTGTCGATGCCTTTTACGGTGATCTTGGTCGGTCCGTCAGTGGCGATTTCGATCCCCGCGGGGGGATCGTACTCCACCGGATGAGAGTAACCCAGGTTCATCACAAGGGTCGTTCCCTGCATCTGGGCGCGCCAGCCCACGCCGACTATCTCAAGCTTCCTCTCAAAGCCGCTGCTGACGCCCTGGACAAGATTGTTCACCAGTGCCCTCATCATGCCGTGAAAGGCCCTGGTCTTCTTGTCGTCGCTCTGACGGGTGACCTTGATGGCGTTATCCTCGACAGCGACTTCTATCCCGGGCACAAGGTCGGCAAAAAGTTCGCCCTTGGGACCCTTGACCTTTACCTTCCCGTCATCAACGGAAAGGGTGACGCCGGAGGGCATGTCTATAAGTTTCCTGCCAATTCTGGACACAACAGACACCCCCTACCAGATGAAGCAGACGACTTCTCCGCCCAGGCCTATCTTGCGGGCCTCAGCGTCGGGCATCATGCCTTTTGAAGTTGAAATGATGGCGGTACCGAGCCCCTTCATTACGCTCGGGAGCTCGTCCTTCTGGACATAGATCCTGCGTCCGGGTTTGCTGATCCTCCTGAGGCCCTGTATCACGCGTTCCTTCTGGGGACCGTATGACAGGAAAAGCCTGAGTGTGGCATAGGGCTTCTTGGGATCGTTCACGACCTTGAAATTCTTGACGTAACCCTCTTCCTTGAGGATCCTGGCAATTGCCAGTTTTACCTTGCTGAGGGGCATGTCAACCGTTTCATGGTAGACCATGTTGGCGTTCCGGATGCGCGTGAGCATGTCCCCTACTGGGTCATTCACATACATTGCAATAGCCTCCTTGACCGCATCCCGTGCTACCAGCTGGATTTTACGACACCCGGGATCTTGCCTTCCCGGGCCAGCTTCCGGAAGCAACAACGGCACATATTGAATT
>CAZAMZ010000242.1:0-2661 GCA_964486375.1 uncultured Synergistaceae bacterium
AAGGGTCCGGCCCTCCTTTATCTTTGCGGGCCGGGCCTTTGACTTCTTGCGGGATCCGGATCCTGCTTTTGGAGGTTTTCCGGTCTCTTCCCTTTTCGTCTTTTTGGCCATTCCATCCCCACCTTTCAGCACAATGGGTATTCTTCGGCTCCGGGAGAACTATGCCTGCCGCATACCGAACGGAACAGGATCTCGATAAGGTCGCCGCTGACAGGGCAACCCCCGGCCTGGCTCAGTGTGACCGCCTCGTCCAGGGTCTTCTCGACGACCTCACGCGAAAGTGTTTCATCGGCCAACATACGATAGGCGAAAGCCAGGGCATCTTCTGTAAGGTAGCGGCTTTCCCCCTCGGGGATAAATCTGACGGGCATGCTTATTCCTCCTGTCAAGTGCCTGGATGGGGACGGTCTCTTGCGGAGGCCGCCACGCACCATCTTCCAGGGCCGCTCGCCAGGACAAGACCGTAGGCAGAAAGCACCCCGATCACCCTTAGAACGGCAGCGGCGCTCATTTTACCCTTCGTTGCGATGTTGTCAACCGTCATATCACCTTCGTCAGCCAATATCCTGAACACCTCCCTCTCCTCCGGGGCAAGGGAGAAACCTGCCATCCCCGCCTCTGGATCTTCCTGGGAGAAGAGGCCCAACTGTCTTCCGGAAACAAGGGAAACGAAACTGATAATGTCCACCAGCGGGGAGGCCCCATCGGATATCAGGGCGTTTGATCCTCTGCAGGACCTTTCGTTGATCCTGCCTGGAACGGCCCAGACATCCCTCCCGGCCTCAAGGGCGTAACGGGCGGTGATAATTGCCCCGCTTTTTTCAGGGGCTTCCACCACTACACATCTTGAACAGAGCCCCGCAATTATCCTGTTCCTTCTCGGAAAATTCCAGGGCCTGGGTGATGTTCCAAGCGGGTATTCGCTCAGGATGGCCCCCTCTTCCATGATCTCCCTGAAAAGGGATGCGTGGGATGCCGGGTAGGCTATATCGACGCCGGTGCCTGTAACCGCAATGGTTTTCCCCCCGGAATCAAGGCAGCCGCGGTGGGCGGACCCATCGATGCCCCGGGCGCCCCCGCTTACAACGGTTACGCCGGCCTCCGCCATGGCCGATGCAAGACCCGATGCACACCCCGACCCATAGGAGGTGCATTTCCTGGTTCCAACAACGGCGACCTTTTCCCCCCGGGGGATGGAGCCCCCCCTTGAGTACAGAAGGAGGGGAGGATCGTTGATGTTCCTCAGTTCCCGGGGATAATCAGGATCGGGAAAGAAGATCACCCTGACTCCCGTTCTTTCACATCTTTCCATCTCCTTATCGGGCCATCCCGTGGAAAGGAGTTCCAGAATGTTCCCGCGGACGGGGTCCGCCATGACCATGAGATCCATTGCCGACCTGGATCCCGATGACAGGTCATCCCAGGATACACCTCGCTCCTCCATCAGGCCTATGATCCTTGCATCGTAATTCCCGCAAGCGTTAAGGAGCATCAGGCTTTTTTTCACCGGTTCCATGGGAGATCGCCCCCTTCCCTGAAGGCAAGGGCTTCAGCAAGATGGACCGTCGAGATGTCCCGATCGCCAGCCAGGTCTGCTATCGTACGGGCCACCTTGAGAACCCTGCTTATCCCCCTCCCGGACAGGCGGACCCTTCCCGCCATTTCCTTAAGGAAACGCCTCCCGCCGGCATCTATTCCCACATGCTTTTTCAGTGCCTTTTCCGGAAGTTCGGCATTGCACTGGAATCCCAGGGGGTTCCATCTCTCCCACTGCCTCTCCCTGGCGCGTATAACCCTTTTGAGCACGTCTGAACTTCCCTCGCCGCTCTGTCCCTCGGCCTGGACAAGCTCTTCTGGCGTGAGCCTGGGAACGGTCACGTAAAGGTCTACCCTGTCGAGGATCGGCCCTGACATCTTCCGACGGTAGCGGTCAACAGCCGACGGGGAACACCTGCAAGGTTCCACGGGGTCACCCAGGTAGCCGCACTGGCACGGGTTGCAGGCTGCCACCAGGAGCACCCTGGCCGGGTAGATCACGCTCCCGCTTGCCCTGCTCACCGAGATGGAACCGTCCTCCAGGGGCTGGCGCAGTGATTCCAGCAGATCCCTCCTGAACTCCGTGAATTCATCCAGAAACAGCACTCCCCTGTGGGCCAGGCTGATCTCCCCCGGCCTGAGGCTGGTCCCTCCTCCGCAGACAGAAATAGTGCTGGCGGTGTGATGGACAGCCCTGAAAGGGCGGCGTCTTGAACTGCCAGTGGAGAGGCCGACGGTGCTCCTGACCATAAGGACCTCCATCATCTCATCGTCGGAAAGCGGGGGGAGAATATCCTTCAGTGATCTTGCGAGAAGGGTCTTTCCCGAGCCGGGCGAACCAGTGAGTAGAAGATTATGATGCCCTGCCGCAGCGATCTCCAAAGCCCTCTTGGCTGCGGCCTGTCCCTTGATGTCCGAAAGGTCGGGGTCCGGTTCGGGATATTCCTCGCTTTCATCCGAAGGTTCTATCTCAGGCAGCAAAGCCGAACCACGAAGGTGTTCGAACAGCCCCCTGATATGTTCAACCCTGTAGGCCCTGATCCCCTTCACCAGGGAAACCTCGCGGGCATTTCCCGCGGGCACGAAGAGGGGAAGCCCCAGGTCTCTCGCAAGGATCGCGGCCGG